>NZ_JPGM01000024.1:0-152081 GCF_000731655.1 Burkholderia sp. MSh2
CCGACGATCCTGCTGATGGACGAGCCGTTCTCGGCGCTCGACGTGCTGACGGCCGAGACGCTGCGTACCGACCTGCTCGATCTGTGGACGCAAGGGCGCATGCCGATCAAGTCGGTGTTGATCGTCACGCACAACATCGAGGAAGCGGTGTTCATGTGCGACCGCATCCTCGTGCTGTCGTCGAATCCGGGCCGCGTGATCGCCGAGATCAAGGTGCCGTTCAAGCATCCGCGCAACCGGCTCGACCCGGCGTTCCGCAAGCTGGTCGACGACATCTACGCGAAGATGACCGCGCGCCAGACCAACGAGGCGACGAAGAAGGGGCTGGAGCTCGGCAGCTGGCTGCCGCAGGTGTCGACCAACCTGATGGCCGGCCTGATCGAGACGCTCGCGATGGCGCCGTACCACGGCCGCGCGGACATGCCGGAAATCGCGCGCACGCTGCATCTGGAAGTCGACGACCTGTTCCCGATCGCCGAAGTGCTGCAGTACCTCGGCTTCGCGGACGTGCGCGAAGGGGACGTGTTCCTCACGCCGCCGGGGCGCGTGTTCGCGGAATTCGGCACGCAGGAGCGCAAGCTGATGTTCGCGGATCACCTGCTGAAGCACGTGCCGCTCGCCGCACGGATCAAGAAGGTGCTGAACGAGCGTCCGGGCCATCGCGCGCCGCGCGTGCGCTTCGAGCAGGAGCTGGAGGATTTCCTGTCGGACGGCGCGGCAGAGGAGACGCTCGACGCGGTGATCGACTGGGGGCGCTATGGCGAGATCTTCTCGTACAACGACCAGACGGAGATTTTCAGTCTCGAGGACGTCGAGTCCTGAAGCCGGCGAAGCATTCGGGCGCCTGTTGCCCGGATGCCGGTTCCGCGCTGCGAGCTGGCCGCTTCGCGTCGGCGCGGCTTCACGCCGGCTGGCGCAAGGCCGGTGCAACGCATCCGTGCGGCTGCCCGGCCGATGCGACGCCCGCGGCGTGTGGGCGCTCCAGCGGGCGCCCGTGAGCGAGAACAACGGGTGACGCGTACACCCCTTACTGCAGATTCCCCCACCGGTCGACCGCCGGCTCCGCCGCCGCCCACTTCCAGCGGGTGCCTTGCTGGCACGCGCTGGCGAAATACCAGTCGGCCTTGTCGCCGTCCTTCACCGAGAACGCGAATTCCTTGCACAGCGCGAGCGCCGATGAAAACGCGCGCGTGACGCGCACTTCGCCTTCGCCGTTTTCCAGCGGAAGCATGTTCTTCACCTTCCACGGCTTCACTTCGCCGACGGCGAGGCTGCCGGCCGTCTTCGCGATGGCATCCTGCTGGTTCTGATGGAGTTGCTTCATCGTGCGGTTGACGGCTTCGTCGGTCGCGGCCTGCACGGCAATCCCGACACCGACGCCCACCGCGGGATTCGCGGTGACGAGGCCCGTCGCCGCGCCGGCAAGCGCGCCGCTCGCCGCGCCGACCGATCCGCAGCCCGACAGCGTGGCCGCCGCCGCGCAAAGCGCGCCGACTGCCGCGATACGCATCGCGACGCTCATTGCAGCGCGCCCCAGCGTTCGGTCGCCGGCTCGGCCGACGCCCATTTCCACACGGGGCCGTCACGGCAGATCGTCGCGATGTAGAACGCCGATTGCGCGGCCTTGTCGGCCTTCGCCGGCGTGTCGACCGCGAACACGATTTCCTTGCAGTCGAGCGGGCCGATGCTGATCATCCGGCTCACCGTCACGCGACCCTGCTCGTCGTCCTCGATCGGAAACGAGTGGTGCGTCGACCACGGCGCGACGCCGCCCACGTCGAGCGGGCCGGCCGCCTTCGCGATCTGTTCCTGCGAGTAGCGGTGCGCGACGCGCTGCGTGTACTGGACGCCCGCCCGCGCGCCGGCGACGGCGCCCAGGCCGATACCCGTCGCGACGGCGGCGTTGCTGGTGACCTTGGACGCGATCGCGGCGCCCGCGATACCGGCGCCGGCGGTCGCACCTTCGCTGTACAGCGAGTTGCAGCCGGACAGCAGTGCGGCCGCGGCGGTTGCGGCCAGCACGACGCGCGCCGGCATGCCCCGGCGCGTCGATTCGAAGCGAATGTTCATCCCTGAGTGCAAGTCCTGTCTGGGTGAGCGGCAACGCATGCGCGCCCTCATGCCGCGTCATTGTTTCGCAATTGTCATAGGAAAAATGCAAAGCTTTGACAAATCGCCGGACGGCAAGCCGCGTGCGCGCGCGGCGCCATTGTCGGATAGATGGATGGCGAGGGGTCGAAACGTTACAAATTGAAGGTAATTGTTACCTTGGCGGGCGAGAAAGCGACCTAGACTCTTCATTCATGGAATGTTTCTACGACGGCCCCGAGCCGCGCCGCATATGAGACACCCAGCCATGCGCCGTTCGAAACGGCATTCGCCCCGGCCGCTCGACACGGGGGCCGGCCAACCGGGAGCGGATCGGCCGCATCAGCGAACCGATGCGCCGTCGGCCCCGCCTGCCGGAGCGCCCGCGGTGACGCCGTCCGACGGCGATCACAACCAGGGCGGTGCTCGCCCGGAAGGGCTCGACTATCAACGCGACCTCGGCCAGGAGCAGGACGCCTGATGTCGTGGTCGTCGCATTTCACCGCCGTATTTCATTGCACGTCCCGGATCTGAATCTCCGCGCGGCCGCCGTCGGGCCGCCGCGTCCGCCTTGGCGCGCGCCGCGCGCCAGCCCATCGCATCGCATCGAGGAGGGGAAGCCGCATGAGCAGATTGATCGTGGTATCGAACCGTGTCGCCGCCGGCGAGGACACGCGCCCGAGCGCGGGCGGCCTCGCGGTCGGCGTGATGGACGCGCTGAAGGAAACGGGCGGCGTCTGGTTCGGCTGGAACGGCGAGATCGTCGGTGTGCCCGACACCGAGCCCGCGATGCAGCGGGACGGCAACGTCACCTATGCGACGGTCGGGCTGACCCGGCGCGACTACGACCAGTACTACCGGGGTTTCTCGAACGCGACGCTGTGGCCGGTGTTTCACTATCGCGGCGATCTGGCGCGCTTCGACCGGCGCGAGTATGCGGGCTATCTGCGCGTGAATGCGATGCTCGCGAAGCAGCTCGCCGCGTTGCTGCGTCCCGACGACCTGATCTGGGTGCACGACTACCACTTGTTGCCGTTCGCGCACTACCTGCGCGCACTCGGCGTGAAGAACCCGATCGGCTTCTTCCTGCACATCCCGTTCCCGTCGCCCGACATGCTGCGTCTCGTGCCGCCGCACGAGGAACTCGTGAAGTTCATGTGCGCGTACGACGTCGCGGGCTTCCAGACCGAGGCCGACAAGCAGGCATTTACCGACTACATCGAGCGACGCGGGATCGGTGCGGCGAGCGACGACGGAATGCTGCATGCGCACGGTCGCGTCGTGAAGGTTGCCGCCTATCCGATCGGCGTGCATCCTGACGCGATCGCGCAGGCGGCCGTCCAGTACGGCGCGCGCAAGCCGGTGAAAATGCTGCGCGAGGCGCTCGACGGACGCCGGCTGGTGATGAGCGTCGACCGCCTCGATTATTCGAAGGGGCTCGTCGAGCGCTTTCAGGCGTTCGAACGGATGCTCGAGAACGCGCCGGGCTGGCAGGGGCGCGTGTCGCTTCTGCAGATCGCGCCGCCGACGCGCTCCGACGTGCAGACCTATCAGCACATTCGCGAAACGCTCGAAGGCGAGGCCGGCCGCATCAACGGGCGCTTTTCGCAACTCGACTGGACGCCGATCCAGTACCTGAACCGCAAGTACGAACGCAACCTGCTGATGGCATTCTTCCGAATGTCTCAGGTTGGCTACGTGACGCCGCTGCGCGACGGGATGAATCTGGTTGCCAAGGAGTACGTCGCATCGCAGGATCCCGCCGATCCGGGCGTGCTGGTGCTGTCGGAGTTCGCGGGCGCGGCGGCCGAGCTGACCGGCGCGCTCCTCGTCAATCCGTACGACCTGTCGCAGATGGCCGAGGCGCTCGAGCGCGCGCTGTCGATGCCGCTCGCGGAGCGGCAGGCGCGGCACGCGGAGAACCTCGCGCGGCTGCGCGAACGCGACTTGTCGGTCTGGCGCGATACGTTCGTCGCCGACTTGCGCAGCGTCGCGGCCGCCGCATCGGTGACGCGGCGCGTGGGCCGGCGGGTCGCACATGCATGAGCGCGGGCAGGGCATGAGTGCCGCGGACGATGCGGCAGACGGGGCCGCCGGCCGCTTCTTCGTCGTGACGGGCGGCCCGGGTTCGGGCAAGAGCACGCTGCTCGACGCGCTGGAGCACGCGGGGTTTGCACGCTCGCAGGAGGCCGGGCGGGGCGTGATTCGCGACCAGATGGCCATCGACGGCCAGGCACTGCCGTGGCGCGACCCGGCCGCGTTCGCCGAACTGATGCTGGGCTGGGAGATGCGCTCGTACCATCTCGCGCGGCACGCGCGCGGGCCGGTGTTCTTCGATCGTGGCGTGCCGGACGTGGTCGGCTACCTGCGGTTGACGGGGCTGGCCGTGCCCGCGCATGCGGACGCCGCGGCCCGGCGGTTCCGCTATCACCGGCGCGTGTTCATCGCGCCGCCGTGGCCCGACATCTACGCGCAGGACGCCGAGCGCCGGCAGGATTTCGCGGAGGCCGTGCGCACTTACGACGCAATGGTCGAGTGCTATACGTCATATGGCTACCGGCTGGTCGAACTGCCGCGCGCGAGCGTGCAGGCGCGCGTGCGCTTCGTGATGGAGGCGCTCGACGCCGCGTGACGATGTGCGGTGGCGAAGGCGGCGCGCGGCGGTATCAGGTCGCCGCGTCCGGACGCGGCGACGCGATGCGCAGCATGCTGACGAGCGCCGCGACGGCCGCGAAGGCCGCGGCGGCATAGAGTGCAATCGTCGGCCCGCGATCGGGCACGAGCCCGAAAATCAGTGCGACGAGCGCGGCGCCGAGCGTCTGCCCGGTCAGACGGGCGGTGCTCAGCATGCCGCCCGCGCCGCCGCTGCGTTCGCGCGGCGCCGATGACAGCATCGCGCGGTTGTTCGGTGACTGGAACAGCCCGAAGCCCGCGCCGCACAGCGCCATCCGCCATACGATGTCGACGGTGCCCGGGTGCGCGCCGATCGTCGCGAGCGACAGCAGCCCGGCCGCGAACAGCGCGAGCCCGATCCCGCCGAGGATGCCGGCCGAATAGCGGTCCGACAGCACGCCCGCGAGCGGGGCGGCGAACACGATCACGAGCGGCCACGGCGTCATGTACAGCCCCGTCTCGACCTGCGAGAAGCCGAGCGAGTTCTGCAGCCAGAACGGCAGCGCGACGAACGCGAGCATCTGCGACGTGAACGACGCCATCGACGTACAGACGGACAGCGCGAACATCGGGATGCGCATCAGGTCGACCGGCAGCAGCGGCGCCGGCTGCGACAACTGGCGCTTCACGAAGAAGTAGCCGATGACGGACGCGACGGCCAGCTCGGCCGCGACGTATGCATGGCTTTCGCCGTGGCCGAGCCCGTCGACGGCGGTGATCAGCAGCCCGAACACGCACGCGTTCATCAGCGCGCCCGGGATATCGTACGGCGCGTCATGCAGCGGGTTGGCCGGCAGCGCGCGCAGGCTGCCGAATACCGCGGCGATGCCGATCGGCACGTTGACCGCGAAGAGCCACGGCCACGACGCGAACGACAGGATCGCGGATGCGACCGTCGGCCCGATCGCCGACGACAGCGCCACCACCATCGCATTGATCGACAACCCGCGCCCGAGCATCGACGACGGGTAGATCATCCGCACGAGCGCCGCGTTGACGCTCATGATGCCGGCCGCGCCGAACCCCTGGATCACGCGCATCACGGCCAGCATCGGCAGCGAGCCGGATAGCGCGCAGCCGAGCGATGCCGCGGTAAACAGCGCGAGCCCGGCGATGTAGATGCGTCGATAGCCGATGCGCTCGCCGAGCGACGCGAGCGGCAGCAGCGTGATCGTGACCGCGAGCTGGTAGGCGTTGACGATCCAGATCGACGCGGCGTCGGACGCATGCAGGTCGCGTGCGATCGTCGGCAGGGCGACGTTCGCGATGGCGCCGTCGAGCACGGCGAGCGTGATGCCCAGGGCGACGCAGAGGATCGCCCAGTAGCGTTGCGGAAGCGGCAGGCCGGTATCGGCGTTCATGACGGGACCGAAAGCAGGGTTGTGTGCGCGCCGGGTTGCCGGTTGCGTGCGCAACCATGCAGACGGGTGGAGGCGGCGATGAGCGGCCCGGCCGGCGCGGCTGCGCCGGTCCGGGGCCGGTCGAGTGTATCACCGGGCCGCATTGCGCGACGCCGGCGCTCAGCCTTCGAAATCGAGGCCGCCGAGCCGCACGAGCGGATCGGCCTGCGTGCGCGACGCGAGATCGATGTCGCGCGCGCCCTGCCACGCGCCGAGCTTCTTCGGCAGCGCGGCCAGGTAGTGTTCGAAGCGTTGCGGACCGTCCGGCTCCATCAGCCGTTCGATTTCGTCGGTATCCCAGGTCAGCTCGAGGTTCAGCGGATGCACGAAGCCGCTCACGTGCTCGTGCGGCGCGCTGCGGATCTGCACGCACGTCGGGTGTCCGTGACCGCCGTAGGGGACGACATCGGTCAGTACGTGATCGGCGAAAACGGCGGCGATCGCCTGGGCGATGCGCGGTGCGAATTCGGTATCGAAACGGCGGGCGGTTTCGGGCTGCATGACGGCGTCTCCTGTATGCCGAAAATCGTAGCACGGCGGCGGCACATTTCGGTGTGCGTGACACGCGTAATGGCGCGTTACCACTTGCTGCATCTATTACCGTCGCGTGCGGCCACAATGCATCGCATCCAGTACCGCTTCGCGTGGGAGCCCATCATGAAAAAAATTGCCGCAGTGTGTGTCCTTGCCGGTTCGCTTGCCGTGGCGGGGCCGGCGTCCGCGCACGGCAGCGACGGCGGCGCCATCGTTGGCGCATTGATCGGCGGCGCGGTATTGGGCGCGATCGTCACGTCCGCGATGAATCCGCCCGTCGCGTATCAGGCGCCTGCGTACCAGGCACCCGCTTATCAGCCGCCGACCTACTACCAGGCGCCCGCGTACCAGCAGCCTGCGTATCCGACCTACCAGCAGGCGCAATACCAGGACGACGGCCCGAACTATTGCTACGACCGCTACCAGCGCGCGTACGTGTGCGGCGCGCCCGTGTCGGGCGGCTACGCACAACCGGCGGGCTGGTAAGCGGGCCGGCGCGCGCCGCGCGAATCGTCGGTGCCGGCCGGCGCACACCGACGTCTGCCTTGCTGCACCCGATGACAAAAGGCCCTCGCTGCATGCGAGGGCCTTGGTTTTTGTGCGGCCGTTCGTTTGCTCGCGTGACGCGCCGATCGTTAGCGGCCGGCGGCCCGTATGCGGATACAAACGGTTGCAAATGCACGTCAGTGGCGATGGCCACCACCACCTCCGCCGCCGCCGTTCCAGTCGCCGCGGCGTCCACCGCCGTGTCCCCAGCCGTTGCCGCGGTTGCCGTCCCAGCGAGGGTAGTCGCGTCGGCCGCGATCCCAGTTGCGTCCGCCGCCACCGCCCCAGATATTGACCGTGCCGTACACCGGTGACGGGCCGTACGCGTAGCCGGGCGACGCGTAGTAGGGCTGTCCGTAGCCATATCCGGCATCCGGGGCGACGACGCAACCGGCCAGCAGGGTTGCGACGCCGGCGGCAGCAATGAGCTTCAGCATGATGTTCTCCGTTGGTCGCCTTATAAGTACCGCGCAAGGAGATTGCAGGCTGTTTGCAATTGTGTCGTCAAATTACGGCGCCGTAAGGTTGTGCGGTGAAAGTGTTAGCATCCTGGGCTCATTTGTTCTGTTTTTCGGGAGTACATCGATGAAATTCGCGATCCGGGCCGCACTGGCCGCCTTCTGCGTGACGACTGCCGCTGTCTGCATGGCAGGGCCTGCCTCGGCGCCCGCCGTGACGGCCGAGTCGATCAAGATGTTTCCGCAGGCCGCGGCCGGCCAGCAGCGTGTCGTGATCGCGCTGCCCGCGCTCGAGAACGAGGGCGATGCGCGTGTCGAACTGATGATCGGCAAGACGCTGCAGACCGACTGCAACCAGCAGTGGTTCGGCGGCGAGCTGACCGCCGAGGACGTGAAGGGCTGGGGCTACACGTACTACCAGCTGACCGACGTGAAGGGGCCGGCATCGACGCTGATGGCTTGCCCGGGCCAGGCGCCGCAGCAACGGTTCGTGCAGGTGCGCAACGACGGCCAGCTGCTGCGCTACAACAGCCGCCTGCCGCTCGTCGTCTATGTGCCGGACGGTTTCGAGGTGCGCTATCGCGTGTGGCATGCGTCGCAGGACGTGCAGCACGCGGCGAAGCAGTAACGCGTTGGTGCGGCTGCGCGTGGTGTGCCGCTACGCGCTGCCCGTGCCGACGAGCGCTGGCCACGCAGCCAGTGCGGCCAGCGCGATGGCCTCCAGGTCGCGACGGCTCGCGCCGTCACGTGCCTGGATCGACATGCCCTGCTGGACCGTCACGTAGTACCGCGCGATCGCGTCGAGGTTCGCGTGCGCCGAAATCTCGCCGGTCTCGACGCCTTGCCGGAGGCGCTTGTGCAGATAGCCGACCGTGCCTTCGCGCATGGCGATCAGTGTCTGCCGGACCGTATCGGAGCGCTCGGCCGGATGCAGTGCCGACAGCACGACCAGGCAGCCGGCCGGTTTCGACCGCCGCGTGAACACGCGTGCGGTATTGATCAGGTAGTGGCGCACGGCGTCGTGCGCGCTCTCGGCCTTCTCGACGTCATCCCAGATTTCCCGCGCCTCCGTTGCGCCGTAGCGCTCGAGCGCCTGCCGGAACAACGCTTCCTTGCTGCCGAACGCCGCGTACAGGCTCGGCGACGCGATGCCCATCGCGGCCGTCAGGTCGGTCATCGACGCGCCCTCGTAGCCGAGGCGCCAGAACACCTCCATCGCGCGATCCAGCGCCGCTTCCTTGTCGAAGCCTCTTGGTCGGCCCCGTTCAGCCATTGCGTCCGCTCCTTCGTCGATATCTGTATCGATCGATAAAATAAATCATTTGACTGTGGCGCACAACTCGCCACATTCTGTGTCGGTCGATACATAAATCAGGAAAGGAACCGACATGACTCGACTTCAGGGCAAGCGCGCGCTCGTCACGGGCGGCAGCCGCGGCATCGGGGCGGCGATCGCGCAACGGCTGGCGGCTGATGGCGCGGACGTTGCGATTACTTATGAGAAATCGGCTGAGCGGGCGCAGGCCATCGTCGCCGGCATCGAGGCGATGGGCCGCCGGTCCGTCGCGATCCAGGCGGACAGCGCCGATCCGGCTGCCGTGCGGGATGCGGTCGATCGCGCGGCCGAGACGCTCGGCGGTCTCGACATCCTCGTCAACAACGCGGGGATTTTCCAGGGGCGCGCGCTGAGCGACTTGACGTTCGACGATATCGACGCGACGCTGAATGTGAACGTGCGCGCGGTGATCGTCGCGTCGCAGGCCGCGGCGCGGCATCTTGGAGAGGGTGGGCGCATCGTGTCGATCGGCAGTGGCCTCGCGACGCGCGTGCCCGACGCGGGAATGGGCCTCTATGCGGCGAGCAAGGCCGCGCTGATCGGCTGGACGCAGGGGCTCGCACGCGATCTGGGCCCGCGCGGCATAACCGCCAATGTCGTGCATCCGGGTTCGACGGACACCGACATGAATCCGGCCGACAGCGAACATGCGAACGCGCAGCGTTCGCGGATGGCGATTCCGCAGTACGGCAAGGCCGACGACGTAGCGGCGCTCGTGGCGTTCGTCGTCGGTCCGGAAGGCCGGTCGATCAATGGGACCGGGTTGACGATCGACGGCGGCGCGAATGCTTGAATGCGCACACCCGGCGTGATTGGGCCGGGCGGCACGGCATTCGTTATCGGCAGCCGAGCCGTCGATGCTCGGCTTCGAGGTTGGCCCGCCTGTCGTAAGCGCGCAGTTCGTTGCGTGGCTTGCCGTCCGGGCTGATGCCGCGCACGATCTTCTGGCCGCGATCGGGCGTGTGTGTGACGGCGTCGATGCCGGTGGCCAGTTCGCGGCAGCGCGAGTGGGATGGCGCGTTTTCCTGGTGCGGTGTTGCGGCACTCGTGATGTTGGCGACGCCAGGGCTGACGTAGCGCTGCGTGGCGGGCGAGGTGGGGGTGTCGGTGGCGCTGGCCGTGGCAGGCAGGGATGAAAACGCGACGAGTGCCGCGATCGTTCGAACCATTGGCGAAATCCGGATGCTGGAGAAAGTTCGGAATTCTACGCAATTGCGGGCGGGGGGATGTGGCCGGTGGACTCAATGCGGTCGTGTGTCGCAGGTCGTACCTGCGGCTGGAGTGCGCCACTGTTCGAGCATAACGCCGTGTGCGAGCTGGACGCCCGGACAGCAAAAAGCCCGCTTGCTTTCGCAGAGCGGGCTTCGGTATTGGTTGCGGGGGTAGGATTTGAACCTACGACCTTCGGGTTATGAGCCCGACGAGCTGCCAGACTGCTCCACCCCGCGGCGCGTAGTGTACTGGGGTAGGTGCGGGGAGTCAAACGATCTTTGATTTGCGTCGAATGGAAGCCGCGGTTTACCGGCGGGCTCGGCACGCTTCGTGAAGGCCGCGCAGAAGGGTGAACTGCCCATGAAAGGTCAAACCTGGCCGATCGACAACGGTCGGTAGATCGTCAAAAATCACGATTCGCTCCGCACACCGTGAAGAGCCCGCGTTTGAATGAGAAAAATAACGGAGTAGGTTCGAATGAGCTTTCACACTCAGGTTTCGGTTCATCCGTTCGATGGTGAGCCGTTGAATGTTGCCAGCGTCCGTGAGGAACTCTTGAGGTTTCTTGACGAATATTCGCTAAGCCACGACGTATTGACCAACCTCACCGAAGCATGTGGTTCGGCGCTACCAACGTCAACGCTCTTCTTTCTGAATAGCATGGCGATCGTCATGCTGTTCGACAAGTTGGCTTCATGCCTACCGAATGCGTCGTTCGCAGTAAAGGGCTCTGGCGAGGATCACCGCGATGTATGGGTGCGAGAGTATGCCGACGGAGTGGCCACGTTCGAAGCAGGGCCGTTCGACGAGTAAGCTGGTGGCAGTCCAACATCGTCGCGCCCCGGCCGTCGCCGGTGGTGGGGCGGAAAGGGTTAGTTGGTGCGGGCGGCGGATGCGTTGTCGAGCGGATGCGATATCTGCGCGTCAGTGAGCGGCATTGTGGGTATCTGCTGATACCAACGAAAATCTCAACGCCTTTTCCGACCGTTACTACAGCCTCGGGTAAGGCTGGGAGCTAGAGCGGCACCAGACGGGGCGATTGGGGGATGGCTGAGAGTTTGACTGGTCCCCGACAGAATTCATATCTCTAAGCTGGCAGGGAGTCGTGGCCTATATCTAGGCGCATATACCAACAGAAATACCAACAAACGCCTCCGCATAGGCGGTAGGGGCGCTGCGTAGGCATCGTTTGCCGCTGGAAGCAAAAAACTTTGGAGAGTTGGAGACAAGCACGTTTTTTCGCTTGTCAGCCTTGTCTGGTAAGGATTCGACTATCTCCAAGTCTATCTCCAAGACACACACTTTTCTGGAGATGACTTTGGAGACACACGGCCGGGCTGCCGGCGTTTGCTCGGCCACTGGAACATTTCGCGCAAAGAGCCTCCCGTGCCGCCGCCTCCACACGGTGAGCTGGGCCTCAGAGAAATCTAGTATTCGCAGTCTTCACAGGGACTGGCATGTATGAGTGCAGTCATGGGGGGATTAGCTGTATCCGTTTCCGACGGAATTTACGCGTAGCGCAGAAATGGTTTTTATTCCCATGACATTATTGCTTCGCACGAAATGCGCAGCGTAACCGTCGAGTGTCGATGGCTCCGTAAAAATCGGGCGTGGTCGACCAAAAGTATTCAAGAAATTGTTCAGATATTTCGTCGTGATCGGATCGTATTGGTCACTGTCCTTGTTTTCAATCAATATAACAGTCTCTAGGGATCCGGTTAATTTGCTCAATTGTCGCGCAGAGAAAACGGGTGTGCGTGCTTCCGCAGATAGGGCGATCAGAATAGTTCGCACACACCAAGCAATGCGTCGATTAAACAGTGTGTAGTTTCTAAAAATTCTCTCCGCATCTAGGATGAACCAAGCGAGATCGGATGCAAGCTGGATTTCTGATTCATAACTTGGCTTGAATGTAAATTTGTCGCGCAGCTTGGGTAATTCTCCCGTGTAATCGAATAAATCCTTGGATTCGCGTACGATGTGCAGCATGTATAGATCTCCGTTCTCGGCGCGGGTATGTGCCAAATCACGGGGGTAACATGCAATATTAATATTATTCCGTACGATCATTCTGTAGTCGGTTTCGCTTGTTATCGCGAAAAGGTCTACATCTGAGTCGGGGTTTTGATCTGCGCGTGCGCGACTTCCGTATAGGGCAAGAGTCAAAATCGACATTATCGGACTCGGCTAATTCTGTTTATAACGGTCGGCACAAAGATTGCGTACCACCAGAGGCCTAAGAGAGCGTTAACGCCATAAACGATCTGTGCCGGCCAAGTCGATTGCTCGCTGGCGTGTTTTGTGTATCCAACGAGCAGAGTCACATCGAACGATGTCATGGCTGCAAGCTTGGCAGTAGATGATATGCCTGTGAGGAAATAGATCAGCGCGAAGATGCAAATTAATGCAAAGCCTACGATTGCAGGTCTAGCTAAACTATAACCCCACGCGTTGATGGAGCCTGATAGTTTTAAGATCGTGCTTTCGGTGTCGAGAAGAGCGATTATCCATATGGATTTCAATTTCGTTGCGGCGCTCTTTGTGGTGTCTCTATCGTAGGCCGCACGAACTCTCCTTGAGTGGAGTGAGTGCGTTAGATATGTCTTTACTGCTTCGTAATAAACGAGATCGTCACTATTGCGTTCGCTGCTTGATAGAATTGCTCTCGATAGTTTGACCTTTGTTTCTTCAAGTCGCATTATCTGATGCGCGGGGTTGGTGTTCCCGTGTTGCTTAAGTACGTCCTTGTCGGTGTTCGTGTAGGCAGAGAGTACGAAATCCCAAGGATTGGAAATTGTGGTGTCAAATAACTTTGTTTCTGTTCCGGATATCCCGATCTCTTCCCAGGAGCAGTCGATGAATTGACACTGTTCAAAGGTGGCTAATGTAAACGATGTGCGTGTAAATTTGCATCTGGAAAATTTAATATTTTTCCAGTTTGAATATCCTAAGTCGGTGTTGATGAATTCGCAACCGGTGAACGATAAGTCCATCGTTGTGAAATTTCCCTGAAAATCGCAATTTGAGAACTTGAAATTCTTCATGGACCATCGCGATGTGAGTTTGGAACTCATTATGTCTATCAGAGATTCCGCATCGCAAAGAGAGTACTGGACGCCCGTAACGTTCTTTGTGTCCCAGTCAAATCGATTGTTCGTTCCCTTAAAGCTGGGGTTAAACAAGGGATCCCAGTAACTTTCGCGACGCTTTCTGCGCACTGTGGCTCCGGACCTTCCCGAGTTCGCCGACTGGGTTGCCGCTTGCGGTGCAGGTATTGGTGTAGACGCGCTGTTCATAGGGACGGAACTCGATGAGTGTTTCTTGCCGCCGTTGGGTTGGTGTCGAGAGTTGTTGGGAGGTCTCATGCGGTGGTCGCTGGAGCGCTTGTTTTGTCAGTATTGAGCACGATGCGATTCTACCTGCACATATTTCTGTAGTACGGGGCGGGGCGTTCGACAATGTAGCGACCCTGATGCCGCGGCCCGCATGGGAGGGAAAAAGGCGCCTTCCCGGCCTGACGCAATGGCTTGTTCCGTTAGGCGTTACGTCGCGGCGCGAACTCGCATAATCGTTTGACGACTTGTAGCGTACCGCTTCGCGAGGCTTGCCACGCTCGCCCCGTCGCTCAACTGCTGGCGGACCTCGTTCTGTTGCTGAATGGTCAACACGGACGGGCGCCCCATAGCCTTACCTTCCGTCCTAGCTCGCGCAATACCCGCTTGTGTTCGTTCGATTAGTAAGTCGCGCTCAAACTCGGCAACCGCATTCAACACCTGCATTGTCATGCGGCCGGCGGCACTGGTTAAGTCAACTCCGCCAAGCGCCAGGCAGTGAATCCGAATGCCTCGATCTGCAAGCGCTTCAACGGTCGCGCGTACATCCATCGAATTTCTGCCTAGACGGTCGAGCTTCGTCATAATCAGCACGTCGCCTTCTTCGAGTTTGAGAAGGAGTTCGGCAAAGCCGGGCCGCTGTCGAGCAGAGACGCTGCCAGAAATAGTCTCGGTAACGACGCGGCGCTTGTCGACAGAAAAGCCAGCTGCCTCGATCTCGCGCAATTGATTGGCCGCCGTTTGGTCGGTTGTACTCACGCGTGCGTATGCAAATGTTCGGGACATGCTGGGTCTCGGATGTGTTCGAAAGGGAACGGTTTCGGACATCTATGTTCCAAGGCTCGTGTCCACGTCGAGATCCACCTGAAGCTGAACGGGGACAAGGACTGGATAACGCTGGCGGATCAAGTCATACACGTTCGGGACGCCTTTCGCAGTCACGGTAACGACCAATGCATATTTCACATCCGGTGCCGACGAGGCCGGGACACTGCGGCTGGCGTTGCGAGCGTGATACTCGATGTCGAATACCGGGTCGGCAAGACCTGTTGGTTCTTCAAACGTCTTCTTCCGGTGCAATGTCGTTTCCCACTTATGAGCGCTATCTCGTTGCTCGCGTTCAGATAGGTAATACTGGGAGCGAAAGCCGAAGAAATCTGAAGCGGTCTTGTCTCCGATTCCCTGTTGCTTCCGAAACTTAACGCTCATGCCGGAACGAGTGTAGTTAAGTGCATGCTCGGGATCGGTATGCGATTGAATGCAAAGCGTCGCCGAGATCGTGACGGAGTCGGGAAGTACCACATTCGGAAAGGGGACCGGGCAGCGGCGATATTGGTTTTTCGCTAGGGTGCCTTGGAAAATGATCGTGGCCGACTCGTCGTCGCATTCCAAAAGACGCATAGGGTCTTCTACAAAGCGGCCCCAACCCACTTCTTCGCGTGCAGCGCGCGGGCGACGTTCTGCCCAGTGAATCATTAGTGCTTTGAGCGCCGTCGCTGTCATTTCATATGCGGTAGACACGGCCGTTCCCGCCGCCGTCCGCAGTGTCAAAGGGGACGCATAGCTCGTGCCTTGTACGCCCACGACTGAACTCAGAATCGGACTGTAGACGAGGAACGGCTGTTTGCCGGTGCCTCCGAACGCTATGCCGTCAGGCTTTACGAATCCCGGGCTTCGACCGGGCCCAACACAACTATAGGGTGCCCGCCCCCATTTCGGACCTGGAGAGTCTGCTGCCCCAACCGCAATCGCGTTCACCATGTCGCTTGGTGGTTGGATGCGGTTTGCGCCTTCGATATCCCCGTCATTGCCGACGGCGACAGTCGCAAAAATTCCGTGTCGTGCGCATAGCTGATCGATTGTTGCCGTCCAAGCGTGGACCTCGTCATCTGCGATTGGCATACGCGGTCCGATGCTGAAATTCGCAAACTTATATTTTCCAGTTTCGAGGGCTGCTTTGATTCTGTGAAGGACGTCGAATAGATCGGGGTCCCTGCCGGACGTAGGGGATAGCACTCGAAAGTGATCGACATTCATGTATGGCCGTGGCAGTCCTTTCCCGGTGACGGAACGTCCAAACAGAAACGTTGACGTCACTTCGCTGCCATGCAGTAGCAGCGAGCCGTGCGTACTTTGTGTTTCGTCGTAGACGATCTCGTTTGCCCATGTCGCGAGGTCGGACGTGCCGAGCCCGCCATCAAAGATGGCGGCCCGCCTTGATGGGTCAAGTGCAGGTGCTTCGGGAAAGGCCGGAGGCGGCATCAGAACAGTCTGTCGCGGTATGTTCGGTAGTGCCTCGCGAATTTTTGACATCGGCCGCGCGACTCGAAGGAACGAAAATTCAGCAATCGCTCTGAGCGCATCGCGAGTCGCATTTACCGGTAAGAACGTAAGACCGCCGACGCGAATTCGGCGGGCAAGATCAACGCTCGCAGATAGCTCCTTCGCAAAATCGGCAAAGGCTACAACGATATCCTCCTCGTCCGCGCCAGCGTGAAGCGCAACCTCGAATGCGTGCGAATTCGCATCTTGCGGGATCGCGCCGCGCAACTTCTCTTCCGGGGTTATCCACCGAACAGTCTCGATCTTAAGCAGGTCGGTGGCGACTCCCTTTGGAGGTTTCTCTGCGAACAAGAGATCCTTGAAGCGATCAATGCCGCGCACGTCTCCGGCTACGAAAAGCGATGCCGTTGCTTGCTTGTTGCCCTCGCGTGCCGTTCGCGTCGATTTGCGGGGGACGATCTCTACCTCTTTGCTTCCCACGTCGCGAAGCCCGCTTCTTCTCAGTGCCTTGGTTGGATAGTAAGACCTTCCAAGAAACGCCGGATGGAGAATCAATTCAAACACCCCTTCCTGGCGCGGCTTCGCATCGCTTCTAAGCGTCTCCAGCGACTTTCGGATGAACTCCAGCGGAGCTTGAACTGCATTGCGTATTTCGCCGATTTCGTATGGCCAAGTCTTATTATTCGGCCCTCGGTCGATAGCACTGTTCGATTCAAGTGCTTCGCCGCCTCCCAGCAAAATATTCTTCTTAGTGGTCATTGCTCTTTTCCTGTTTCAACGCTTTCAAGATGCGACCAACTGTCGGGTGGGAAACGCCGACAGCTTCGGCAATCTTTCGTTGGGAGTAACCTTGGATCGCAAGCTGAAGAATTTGCAGCTTTCTGGCTTCGCCGTCCAGTCGCCCCGCAGCTAAGAGCGATTGTAATGCGATATTCACAATCGCCTCGTTTGCCGAAATGTTGTCGAGAATGGCTTGCTTTCGCGAGGCATCCACCAGCCGTCTGACATCAGCGAAGGAGTACCCCAAAATGATTGGGGCTAGTTCATCTGCGATAACTTCCCCGATTCCCTCTGATCGAATGAACTGCCTAATTGTGTCAGCGTCCGGTGTGCCGAAGTCCATGACCAAGTCGAATCGTCTCCAGACGGCAGGGTCCAGGATTTCCGGATGATTTGTTGCAGCAACTAAGACCGAGGTCGACGGCCAATCGTCTATCGCCTGAAGAAGCACGGTTACGAGACGCTTGAGTTCTCCGACATCTTTGTCGTCGTCACGTTTCTTCGCGACGGCGTCGAACTCGTCTAGCAACAAAATGCAAGGAAAGCTTCGAGCGTAGTCAATGACCGACTTGATGTTTGCACCGGTCTTGCCGAGTAGGCTGGACATGACTGTGGCGAGATCCAGGGTCAAGACCGGCAGCTTCAATTCGCGGCCTAACCAATGGGCGGCCAGTGTCTTGCCAGCGCCGGGTGGTCCTTTAAAGAGCAGTGCGTGTATCGGTTCTAGTCCTGCTGCAATCAACTTTGAGGCTTCCTTCCTCTCCCGAATAACCATGTTTAGCGACGCCTCAATCTGTTGCGGCCAAATTGGTTCTTCGGCGAGAACAACAGACTGCACCTCCCGGAGCAATTGACGACGGCTGTCGCTATCGACGGGCGGCGGTTGAATGACGCTGCCGCGCGTTGCAGTGTCTGAGGACAGAACTTCCGCCAGCCGTGCGGCCTCGTCAGGTTGCCTTCGTCGCAAGCTGCTAACAATCTTTCGCGATATCAGGGCGAACCCTTGCGCGTTCCCTCGTAGCCCCTGTTGCATAAGGCTAAGAAGATCGTGTTCTTCAATTTGTACCATTTTTATGCCTGATGTTCCGATGTTTTGTGAGAATGGTACATTATCAACGGTCCTTGTACCACAAAATTTACCAATGCAACTAACCGACATTTGCTGCCTTGAGAATGCGTCGGAGCCGAGGTGATGGCACCTCAAGCCATGAAGGGCGGCAACGTTTCTGATCGCATGGTGCGGTTCGGTGGCGGACGTACATAGCAGCCTTCGGCCTGGTTTCTGAGTCGTGGGACAATGTCTGCCGTCGAGCCTAGGGCGGCCACCCGAAAACCGGATGCCTTCACCGGCTGGCTCGGTGTTCTTTGTGAAGGGCGCATATGAAGGATGCGCGATGAATCTGGATTTTTGCTGCGGCGTGCCTGATCCGGTGCGACAGGCATGCACGGGCGTGTGTACCGCCGATACTCCCTATCGGGAATTGAGTGTTGTGGCGGCGAAACGGCTCGTCACCGATCGTCGGATGGAGACGTTTTACCGGTCCGAGTCACTTGGGTGGGCCCGTGGGCCGAATGCCGATATCGCATGGCGGCTTTGGTTCGACGCGGCACTGGATGCCGCGAACGCTGATGAAGATGCGTCGCGCGAAGCCATCAAGCGGCAACGGGCTAATGTGTCGGAGCTTGTGCGAGTACTCGATGCGGCTCGCGATCTTCTTAACGAAATCGAGCAGGACGAGACGGCTGCGCCTATTTCAATACCAATAGAGTTCACCGATGTTCTGCATCTCCTTGATGCAACCGCTCAGCATCCAGGAATTGTGGACGGCTGCGATAGGTCGAGATATGAGGCGAATGCGCGTCCACGCCTCGATGAGATATTTCGCTTTAATGGTAGCGCTGCTTGCTTTATTCCATCCGTTGCTCAACTTATAACCGGGTTGTCGGCGAGCGCATTTGGTCTGCAGGCGCAGCTAGATGATCGTGCGACGATCCCTTGGCGCGGGCAATTTGCAGCTGACCAATTTACATCGCAGAAAAGCAACAAGTATCGAGCCTACGTTCGCAGCGTTGATCGGGCTATGTGGGAGCTGCGATTCGAATACACCGACGAAAATCAGGCGGAATGTTGGCGGCTTCCTGACTCGCTCCTCGCAATTCAGTGCAAAGTAGCTTTGGGTGAGAGTGACTTGGAAGGGTTTGTTGAGCGTATGCGGAAGCATCGGCTGAGTTTCGAGAGCGATGAGTTATAGGCCGGAAGATTTTTAAATCGAAACGGAAAAAACAATCCGTGTTTCGTTTCGATGTGCTCCCTTAAATTGCAGGCTGTCGATGCCAATGGTGGCACAGACATGCTTAAGGGAGCACAAATGCCCGTAAAGAACGTCCCCACGCTGCCTAGTCCGGCCGCGCTTCCGCTTGACGGTCTCTCTCGCTGGGAAAGTCTGCGTTCGTCCATCCAGTTGTCCTGATCCGCTTTAGGAATTCTGGACCAATCTGAGAGCGAGTTTTACGGCAAACTTGACCCTGAACCAGGAGGTGGTTTGCCATGAAACGGAAGCGCTTTTCGATCGAACAGATTGTGGCCGTACTGAAGCAAGCAGAGCTGGGGATGCCGGTAGCGGATCTGATCCGTCAGGTCGGGATTTCCGAGCAGACGTTCTATCGGTGGAAGAAGCAATACGCGGGAATGCAGTCTGATCAGGTGCGCGAGCTCAAGCAGTTGCAGGATGAGAATGCGCGGCTGAAGAAGCTGGTTGCCGAACTGAGCTTGGACAAGGCCATCTTGCAGGACGTTGCTTCAAAAAAGTGGCCCCGCCCGCGCTGAGACGAGACGTGGTGGATTACGCGGTAAGCCACTACGGATTGACGATGAGGCGGGCCTGTCGGCTCGTGAAGCAACCGCGCAGCGTTCAGTACTACAGAAGCGTCAAGGACCCTCGCCCAGAGCTGCGCTAACGTATGCGCGAGATCGCATATACGCGTGTGCGTTACGGGTATCGACGTGTCGACGTACTGCTGCGCCGGGAAGGCTGGCAGTTGGGTCGAAACCAGGCGTACCGGTTGTATTGCGAAGAGCGGTTGCAGTTGCGCTCGAAATTGCCGAAGCGACGAAAGATGGTGGTGACGCGCGTGGCGAAGATCGTGCCGGTCAGGCCAAACGACGCTTGGAGTATGGATTTTGTGGCTGACCAGCTTGCTGATGGCTCGAAATTTCGCACTTTGACGATCGTGGATGTGTTCACGAAGGAGGCGTTGGCGATCGAAGTCGGGCAACGCTTGATAGGCGAACACGTGGTGTCAGCATTGAACCGGATCGCCGCTCGGCGCGGCGCCCCGCGGCATCTGTTTGTCGACAATGGCAGCGAATTTTCCGGGCGGCTGCTCGATATGTGGGCGTACCACTACCGAGCAAAAATCGACTTCAGCAGGCCCGGCAAGCCGACGGACAATTGCCACATTGAGACGTTTAACGGATCATTCCGCGACGAGTGCTTGAACCTACATTGGTTCGAAACGCTGGGCGAAGCCAAAGCGATCGTCGAGGCCTGGCGCCGGGACTACAACGAGAGCCGTCCTCACTCTGTTCTCAAAGAGTTGGCACCAGCTGAATTCGCCCGTCAGCTGGTGCCTTTGCCGGGTTCAACCAGACCCGAAACGCCGGAAAACTCGCTCTAGATCTGGTCCGGGAAACCCAAGCGGATCGCGATGCTTTGGCCGCGGCAATTCCTCCCATTTGGATGACGTGAACGGCAAACCGGCCGGGTGGACACCCTGAAGGGCAGGACTTGGCTGCAAAGAGTGTTCGGTCGTAATAAGCGAACGAGAATGTGACCCACGATGCCAAGCCAAGGACCGGTGACATACCGGCCCTTGACGGTCGTCTCTTTCCTTTTCCGGCAATCCGCCTGCGTTGCGCACGCCGGGGCTTCTCGAACTACTGCGAGCTACCCTGACGCCGCAGCTTCATGATGCGACCCATCGCAGCCTTATCGGAACTGACGTTCTGGAAAAACTGCAGCAGGTCGTTGCGCAGCGCCGTCCGCGATTCAGAGTCTAGATAAATCATGTGTCCGGACGGATATTCCTTGATCTGCAGGTTCTTCCTCAGCGCCGGATCGAGCTTCATGTTCTGCAGGTCGAGGCGCGTCTGATACCACGGCGTGACGTCATCGTAGTAGCCGCTGGCTTGGAACACTTTCAGATCCGGGTTGATGCTCATGATCGCAGCAAGATCGTTCACGGTATTCAGATTGCCGCGGCCGACCGAGGTCTTGCCGGTCGGATCCTTATGCGTCCAGTCCCACGTCACATTAGTAATGCCCGTGAACGTCGAATTCGACGTGTACTTCAGCTCCTCATTCAGATACACGTTCCACGCGGCGATATAAACGCCGTTGGTCGCACGGTCGAACGCATCGTTGTTGGTGAGGTCGATGTCTGCTGCCACGCCGAGATTCGTCGCTGTTACGCGACCGTCGTACGCGCCGACGCTGCGGTTCGGAACCAGGTTGCGTTGGAACACGTCCGAATCAACCATCAGCTTCGCATGTGTGACAAGAGTCTTGTCGATGCCGATGTATTGCGCGACGCGCTGCGCGGAGGCGTCGCTCGGCGCCGGCAACTGGGCGACCTTGACGAAGGCATCAAAGTAGACCTGCTTCTTCTGCGACAGCACGTCCGCGTTCGGCTGCTTCTGGAAGAAGTCGCTGATGTCAGACCAACTCATCTTCGACGGGCTGCCCGCCGCGGCGAAAGCCTGATCGATCGCGTCCGAGAAGACCGGGTCGTTGCGTGCGGCAGTTTTCGCGGCCTGCGCTGACATTGCGTCCTTCACGATCGCCGCATAGTCGCCCGACGCGAACTTGGTCACTTCGTCCATCACGCCCGCGAGCGTCGTGGCGCTCGTCGGTGCGCTGAATTTTTTGTGATACCACGCGTCGGCTGCGTAAGTCGGCAGGAGGCCGATTGGGTTGTCGCTCTGACGAAAATCAAGAATCGACGACTGCAGCACGACACCGTTCAGATCCACCCCGTCGCCATGCAACGCATTAGCGAGCACAGCCGTGCGGGGAGTGCCGTACGATTCGCCATACAGGAATTTCGGTGAGTTCCAGCGTTGGTTCGCGGTGAGGTAGCGCTTGATGAACTGCGTGAGCAATGTCGCATCCTTGTCGACGCCCCAGAAGTCTTTGTTCTTCGCCGGGGCAATCGCGGTCGAATAGCCAGTTCCGACCGGATTGATGAAGACGAGATCGGTCTTGTCAAGCAGGCTATCGGGATTCGTCTCAATCGTATATGGTGCCGGAGGCGTGTAGTCAGGCATCGACGTCTTGATCCGTTTCGGCGCGTACGAGCCGAGCAGTAGCCACACAGAGGCGGAGCCCGGGCCGCCGTTGTAGAGGAACGTGACGGGACGCGAGCTGGCATTCTTGCCGTCCGCGGTATAGGCGACGTAAAACACTTTCGCGTTCGGCTGCGAGCTACCGGGGTTGGTGGTCACCAGATGGCCTGCCGTCGCCGTATACTGAATCGATTGGCCGTTGACCGTGACGACGTGGTGGGTGATCGCGCCGTCTTCGTTCGCGTCCGTGATCGAATCGTCGGCGCGATTGCCGTACGCAACCGGATCGTTGTATGGCTTGTCGGTCGCCAGAGTGGTCGTAGCGGGCGGCGTTTGCGTCGTCGCAGCTGTGGCTGCGGGCGATCCATCGTCTCCGCCACAACCCGTCATCAGCGTCGCGCAAAGCGAAATCGCCAGCGGTAGCCCGAAGTAGCGCCGAAAGTGTATCGGCGTACCCCCACCTTTCTTCGTCATTTCGTTGCTTTTCATAAGTATCGTTAATTTATCGTTTAGTGATTGTAAATAAACAATGAAAAGAATCTAATTGCCGACACTGTAATGATTGGTAACGTCGGTAATTAATGAAATGGCATCAAAAATGATTGATCAACGCAAATGACAAATATGCACAGTTGATGCTTTTCCTAGCAGATTGGTCAGAAAAAATGACTAATCTTCACAGTTAGCGCTGTCGAGTGGCGGATGAGCTTGGGCGAGGTGTCCAAAGTCGATCCTGGTCGCGGTTTGTGCTCTGTCAGGTTTGCGGGGAGCTGGCGGTAAGGTGACGACACGAAGAAGACAAAAGCGCTTTATTCGGCAAGAGGCGGAAGCGACGGTTCGTGCCGGTCAGCGACGAGCGCATCGAGGCGTTGCGCGCGCACTGGCGCGATCACGGACCGGAGTTCGTCAGCAAGGCGCTCGACGCATGGGCGCACAAACATGGCGTCAAGCTGCAGTTCATCGGTCCGGGTAAGCCGGTGGAAAACGCGCACATCGAGAGCTTCAACGGCCGACTGCGCGAAGAGTGTTTGAACCAGCATGCGTTCGTCAGCCTCGACGATGCACGCAAGCGAATCGACGCGTGGCGCACGGACTACAACTCGGTGCGCCCGCATAGCGCCTTGGGGCAACTGGCGCCGGACCAATTCCGGCAACTGCATCAATCGAAAATCGCCGAGTCCACTAAGTTACGAATGGTGTACTCAGCGGGGTAAGGTCACCTCGATTCCGCGAGCAGTTTCTTCAGCCGGTTGTTTTCGGCTGCCAGTTCCTTCAGCCGTTTCGCGTCGTACATGCTCATTCCGCCAAACTTGCTACGCCATAGGTAGTAGCTCGCTTCGGAAAAGCCATGCTGACGGCAGAGCTCCTTGACCGGCAAGCAGGCCTCCGCCTCGCGCAGGAAACCGATGATCTGCTCTTCCGCGAATCGTTTCTTCATGCCCAATTTCCTGACTACGTGATTGGACTCTAAAGCGTTGTGCTACTCAAGGGCGGGGAGACGTCGCATAGGCCAGGCCTTTGCGTGCGCCACACCTGCCGATTGATGCGGGAAAAGAATTGCTCCTGGAAGTTCGACTCTTCAATGCGTACGTCAAAGTCCAATGGCAGATGCATTTCCATCTGGGCTGCGGATTTGACGAACTGCTGCATCGGCTGATACAGCCGTCGGCAACCAAATGATTGAATAACGAACGGGCCCATGCGATACCCCTCCAAACACGAAATGTCGAGACCGATCATTCGCGATCGTCAAACAACCCAATCCGTGTTGCATCGCGGCTGACGATCGAAGCATTCGGGAAATGAATGTTTTGATGTCAATAATCAAATAATTATTAATAACGGGAATTTATTTTTCCGATTTTTGCGGATAAGGTTCAATTCGGTGAAAGTGATTTGTCAGGAAGCGTGGCGATTGATCATCGCCTGCCACGGTTTCATTTGACCGCTGCTTTTGCCGATCCGCGTGCGCGACGACGCGTTGACAGGAATCCCTGCCCGGGATCTGGCGACAGGCCCGATCTGCGCATATCCGTTTCGACATCAATGCCATGAGGGCTCATGAACAAGATCATCCGCAGGTACGTTGCTTCCGTCATGCCATGCTCGCTGGCCGGCGTGGCGCTGCTGGTTGCGGCGGCCGGTGCTCACGCGCACGGCCGTCTGACCGAACCGCCTTCGCGCATCGTGCTGTGCACGCAAGGCCAGAATCCGGACTGTCCTGTCGACGCCTGGCACGCGAACGCGATGGAGAACGGCAAGTTCTTCCCCGCGACGCAAAGCGGCCTGTCGGATCCGTTCGCGCCGGCCGACGCGAAGAATGCCGCACCGCCGAAGGACGGCGAAATCGCCGGTGCCAGCACGAATGGCCCGCTGCCCGTGTTGAACGAGCAGTCGCCGGGCCGCTGGCGGAAGATCCCGCTGCGGCCGGGCGCGGTCCAGAATTTCAAATGGGAATTCAGCGCCGTGCACAAGACGCGTCGCTGGAACTACTTCATTACCCGTGCCGACTGGAACCCGTCGGAAAAGCTGACGCGCGCGCAGTTCGAGCCCACGCCGTTCTGTACGATCCAGAATCCCGGCCAGCCGTACTGGGATCCGAACGCGAACCTGGTGCCGCAGCAGCCGACCATTCACTCATGCCGGCTGCCGATGCGTAGCGGCTACCACGTCATCCTGGCGGTCTGGGAAGTCGCGGATACGGCGATGGCGTTCTATCAGGTCGTCGACACGGTGTTCACCAACGGCGATACGACACGCAGCCCGTTCTGATCCTGCCGCGACATGACGCGCCCGGCGATGCCCGGGGCGTCATGCATTGAAGAACGCCTGCCAGGGACGCGATGGACGGCACCGACACGGCAAGCGGCTTACCAGGCGACCACCTGGTTGCGGCCTTGATGCTTCGCGCGGTACAGGCGTTCGTCCGCCTTGCGCAGGATCGCGTCGATCGTCTCGCCGTCCCGGCCGAATTCGGACGCGCCGACACTCACGGTGACCTGGATAGGTTCGCCGATGCCTGCTTCGAACGGCGCGCCGGCGATTGCCGCGCGGATGCGCTCGCCGATCGACCGGGCGGTGTCCAGTGCGGCTTGCGGCAGCAGCACCATGAATTCCTCGCCGCCCACCCGCGCGACGCCATCGTACGGCCGGATCGCATCGGCGCATTTGTCGACGAAGCGTTGCAACACCTGATCGCCCGCCTGATGCCCGTAACTGTCGTTGATCGCCTTGAAGTGGTCGAGATCGAGCGCGAGCAACGAGAACGGCGCGCCATTGCGCTTTGCCCGGTTGATTTCCGCTTCCACGCTTTCGATGAATTGCCGCCGGTTGGCCGCGCCCGTGAGCGGGTCGGTGGCCGCCAGGTGCTCGAGTTTTTCGTTGGTCTGTTGAAGCGCCTGCAGCGCGCGCTCCGTCCTGGCCATCGCGTCCCTCAACCGGGCGAACAGTTCTGCCTGGCTGTAGATCTTCGAAAACGAACGGGTCGTTTGAAAGGCCTGCACCACGCCGAAACTGAGCAGGAAGAAGCCGGCCGCGAAAATTGCATGCGCGAGCCACCACATGTGATTCCACGGCCGCCCGAGGATGAAGGCGAGCGAGGAGAGCGCGAACGACGTGACCGAAATGCCGTAGATCGTCATCAGCGGCGAGCGGATGCGGCGGATGAGCAGCGCAACGACGTTGACGACCGAGAGCAGCAGTGCGCCGCCTTCCATCGACAGGCGTACCCACAGGTTGCCGGCCACCGGCGAGAAGGCGATCACGGCGACCGCGACGTCGACGAGTCCGAACACGGCGAGCCAGGGTAACCAGGTGCGGGGATCGGCGCGGGCGGTTGCGCTGTCGGCCTTGTGACTATAGGCGAGCTGCCCGACCAGGATCAGGATCGACATGGTCAGGCGCGATGCCGGCCCGTACAGCAGGAACAGCCAGATATTGTGATGCGCCATGCCGGTGAACAAGCCATGCAACGCATAGACGAGGGAAAAGCCCAGAAAGCCCAGCGTAAGCCAGCGAAGCAACGGCTCACCCGACAGGCGATAGCAGCGCCAGCAGACATACGTGACGAACACGCCTTCGAGCGTGGCGGCCGCGATCGCCAGTTCGTGAAAGGCGTGATTCTCGAATTTCAGCGACGGGTCCTGGAAGAAGTACAGGTAGGCGATCAGATAGGCAGGCACCAGTGCGAAGCCAACCAGCAGGAGCCTCGCGTACACCCGGGTGACCAGTTGGGCGGTGCGGGTCGACGCCTGGGTGGCGAGATCGACAGTCATGTTCGGCCTCCGGGTTCGGTGGATGCATCAAGGACGGCAACGTGACGTCATCGCGGGTCGGTCGCCAATACGATGAAGCCCGATCGCATTGCCTGAATTTCGTTGATTTGAACAATCACGCCAATGGCTGCGAGATATCCGGTTGAATTGTCGAATGGCGACAATTGCAATATGCCAATGTGATCCCGTGAATATTTTCGGATTTCGATATTTATTGAAATAACCGATTCCAGGGTTGATGCCTGATGATTATGTAGTATAACAAATCGAAGTGCGGGCGTCGGACTGAAGGATCACTACATCGGCTGTCGAAATATCGGTATCCGCCGCCGCATGGCAGGCCCGCTATCCCGGGCCTGCGTGACGACTTCATGATAGCGCGCTGTGGCGCGTCGTGACGAGCATCCGGTCTTGCGCGAAAGTGGGGCGCGACATGCTTCACCGGCATTGAGCGAAGTCGTCGTGTTGTCCGTCGTAGATATAAAAGCAGAATCAATATCGAAATTTGTCGTCAAGTGACGATTTGTAAGGTTGGGTTCTTTTGAATTCGACCTGGGCGGAGCTTTGTCAATCGAAAGGAGAAACCATGAACCAGATCTGAATGACGGAGAGACGGCGGCAATCCGTCGATTGACGCGCAGCGCCAGGTCAACGGTGCGCTGATACCCGCCGGTGCGGCCACCTTCCTCGATATGGCGAGTGGTACCGCAGGCGGCTACCCGGCAGTGAAAGGCCATGACCGTGTTAGCGGGTGGGGGCGCCCCAAGGCGGATCCGATCACGATTTTTGTTTTGTAGTCCATATCAATGATGCGGCCGCTTGCCGTCCGTGTGACGTGGCGGGTTTCCGTTGCGCCCGTGCGGGCGGAGCGCGTCTTCCTGAAATATTTCCCGGCATGCATGGTGTGAAACACCGGTGCCGGTCATGCGTAAAACGCGATGAGGGCATGAAAATGAAGAGCAACCAATCTGGAATCATGAAGCGATCGACCTTGAAGGGCGCGCTGGCGCTTCTGTTGGCATGGTCGTCTTGCGGCACTGGCGCTGCCGCGGCAGCCGGGACGGCTACCGGCACGGCGCCGGCATTCGTTTATAGCCCGTACAAGGATGCGACGATTTCGATGAACTGGAACACGAACGTCATCTCGACGAACGTCACCGGTCAATTGAGCCCGGTGCTGTCGGTGCTGCCGGCCGGTGTCCGTACGATGACGCTCGCGTTCGCGACCGGCGAATGCGGCAGCGAGAACTGGGCGGGCGTGGACGGCGGCGCGATGGCGGCCGCCAACGTGCCGCTTTTCACCGCGGCCAATGTGAATTACGTGATTTCCACCGGCGGCGCGGCCGGCATGTTCACGTGCGGGTCGGATGCGGGCATGGCGGCTTTCATCAATCGTTATGCATCGAACAACCTCATCGGGATCGATTTCGACATCGAGGGCGGGCAGACACAACAGGTGATCAACGATCTCGTCCAGCGCGTGGCGGTTGCCCAGCAGAATTATCCCGGCCTGCGCTTCAGCTTCACGCTCGCGACACTGGCCCCTTCCCAGCAGGGCGCGACCACGGCCAGTTCCTGGGGCGCCAGCGCCCCCGACAGCTTCAACGTGTATGGCGACTGGGTCATGCAGGCGATCCAGGCCTACGGCCTGAAGAACTACACGATCGACCTGATGACGATGGACTACGGGTCGGCGGGGGCGGGGAACTGCGTGGTCGCGAACGGCACCTGCCAGATGGGACAGTCGGCGATCCAGGCGGCGATGAACCTGCACGATCACTGGGGCGTACCGTACAGCCAGATCGAGCTGACGCCGATGATCGGCGGCAACGATGTGAGCGGCGAGACCTTTACGCCGGCGGATGCGGACACCGTTGCGCAGTTCGTGAAACAGAATGGTCTCGTGGGTGTCCACTTCTGGTCGTTCGACCGTGACGTCGATTGTCCGCCCGGCGCCGCATCGTCGACGTGCAACTCCATCGGCGGGGTCGGTACGCTCGGTTATACGAACCGGTTTGCCAACGATCTGGCGCCCGGCAATTGAACGAAGAGGGGCCCGGGAGGGGACCATGCGGGCCGTCCGTATCATGGCGACGACGTTTCCCATGGTCTCCGGTTTCCACGACCGGCAACCGGAGGAATTGCCGTGGTCGGGGGCCGGGCCGCCGGCACGCGCCGGATGCGTTCGTCGGGGCGGAGGGTCGGCGTCCGCCCCGGGACGGCGCGCCACGCTCGTCGAAGATGTGAAGCGTCATGAGCTTGTTTCTCGACGCGGCAACTCAGGCCATCGGCGCAACGCCGCCGATGGCACGATGAGCCCGGCCGTCGATTTCTTGCCGCTGGACACGATCGCGAGGGCACTGTCAGGTTGTTCGGTGGCCGGACAAGCATGGACGACTGAGGCGGGTGCCGATCGGCGTACACCGGCGTTACCCATTGCAAAATCCTCCATTGCTGGAGTTTTACACACTCTCAGTAACGGATACGTTTTCGAGGGCAAGGTCACTATATAAGCACTCCTGGACATATCGAGAAACACTCATCCTTTCGTCCTTGTCGCGACAAAACCACCGAAGCGGCCGCGGCGCTGCTGTGCGAGCGCCTGGCGAATCATTGATCCGGCCGCAAAGTGGTCGTTCGATATCAACTACCGCTACGCCACTAGCAGACTTTGTGACCTGATCAACGGCGCTCGACCTCAAACTGGAGAAGCGCTTCGGCGAAGTGAGAGGTAGGGCGATGGCCACAACCTACTTCGGTGTGCCATATACGGGCGTTAGGAGCCAGTTCATGGATGCGAGCGAACATTTCGAGAAGAGCGGTGATGGCGTGCGCGTTCCATTCGGGTCCTTTTCGGTAGTCGAACGACATACACTCACGACCTTCCACGCAGATGGTCAGGTAAGGCAATTCGATACCGTCGATTGAAAGGCCAACAAGGCCATGTCGGAACGACTCGATTTCACCCGCAACATACGCCCGCGCAGGTTCATGAATGGCGCCGATCGGGAGATCCTTTTGCGCGGTGATATGCCAGGCGGTCGCATTTTCAGATGCCTTGCACTGCGACATTACCCAGTCGTAAACCGTGACCACTTGATCAGAGGTCAGATCATCGACGAAAAAATCTGGCAAAAATCCATCATCGTTTTCAAAGAGATCGAAAATCTTTCGCCAGGGAGGCGTTTCTGATTGTGCAACTGGATCTATTGGCATTGACGGTACTGTCAGGTTGTTCGGTGGCCGGACAAGCAAGGACGACTGAAGCGGGTGCCGATCAGCTCACGCCGGCATCCGGGTGCATGAAGCCCTTTCCCAGGACGCGAAGGCTTGGGCGCGCGCCTCGCGTTTGCATTGCGCGCCGTGATTGTAGCGGCACCCCATGAACAGATTCGAAACCTGTCCGTGGACCGAGGCAAATCGTTGCAGCTGGCGCGCCGATTTGAATCGCCGTATCACCTTCTCCCGTAACCGAGTCGGCTGATGCGAGATTTTTGCGTTTGCAAGGGAGGGCTGCTTTGCGAATTCTGCACTGGTGAAGTGCTAGCGCTCTGCATGCGAGTCAAGGATCGTGGCGCGTCGGCTACTGCAGTGCAGATTGTGCGCAAGAGCGAATTGATCGAGGCTACCCGGGATGAAATCGCTTTGGAAGCTGCGCGACCGGCCTGATCGAATCCGGGCTCGATGTCTACGGCCCGGGCGATTGCGGCCACCCTTATCGATCCGCTCCGCGAGGTCATGTACCGCCTCTACCTCGGCAACAAGAACATTTGAGTAAACCCTGATTCATCGCGACGAACCTGGATTGAAATCCCAACCTCCTGTCAGGATTGCCAGCTTGCTCATATATGGTCGCTCGGCATGTAATCTGGCCACGGCAACTGGCCAAGCGTGATACGGATGACGATGCATCGCCAGGCTTGAAATTGGCGTAATCAATCCCGCTTTTGAAAGCATTTTTAAAGCCGGGATTGGCGACTCGACCATTGCTGCATTAATCAGGACCGTGATTTCGCGGATCGCTGAAAAATAGATGTGCTTCCGGATTCCGTGGAGCCCCACATGCACGATACAACGCATCGCTATGACGTCGTCGTTGTCGGTGGAGGGCCCATGGGCCTGTCGACCGCCTACCATCTCGGCAAGCGCAAGGCCAGGACGCTGGTGCTCGAGCAGTTTACCTTCGTGAACCAGCTTGGCAGCTCGGCCGGCGTGTCGCGCCAGTTCCGCATTCCCTATCCCGACGCCTACATGGTCAAGCTGGTCAAGCAGTCGATCCCCTATTGGGACGAGTTGCAAGGCTTGACGCCGCAGCCGCTCATGGACACGGTCGGCACCTTGTGGTTCGGCGATCCGTCGGTCAAGTCGACAGAGGGCAATATCCCCGCCGCCGAGCAAGCGCTGAAGGCCGAAGGGGTTGCCTATGAAACGCTGGACGCGCGCGAATTGGAGCGGCGTTTTCACTTTCGCAATCTGCCGTCGACGTATACGGGCCTATTTCAGGCCCAGGGCGCCAGCATCGATCTCGCGGCCACGCAGCGGACGCTGCTCGACTGGAATCGGCGCTCCCCCTTCGTGCAGCTGTTGCAGGAAGCACCGGTCATCGGCATCGAGCGTCGGCAGGGCGTCTTCGAGGTGAGGACTCCGCTTGGGACCTTCAGTGCCGAAAAGCTGGTGTTGACGCCGGGCCCCTATGCCGACGACGTGTTCAAGCTGCTGGGGTTCCGTATCGCGGCGACCTACTGGAACATGGCCTCGGCGTATTACCGCAAGACCCGGCCGGATATCCAGTACCCCACCTGGTTCGTTTTCCAGAACCCGGAGGGCGACAACGGCAATCAGTTCTACGGCTTCCCGGAGGTGACCTGGAATTACCCGGGCTATATCCGTGTCGCGTCCGATTTCGTCCTCGCGCCGCTGACGTCGCCCGATCAGCGCACGCCCATTCCGAATCCCCAGGAGCTCGCGTTCACGGCCGAGTGGGTCGGCGAGCATATGGAGGGTCTCGAACCGGTTCCGCGCTTCACGTCCACCTGCCTCGTTGCCCTCAGCAAGATCGCGAACAAGGAATTGCTGATCGACTTCGCGCCCGACTATGTGCCGAACCATCGCGACATCGTCATCTATGCAACCGGCTGGGCCGGAAAGTTCGTTCCGCTGCTCGGCGAAATTCTTTGCCAGTTGACCCTCGACGGTCATACCCCATTCGACATCTCGCACTTCTCCACCGGTAGCCGCTATTTCAACAAGCTGGCCTGAGCACGGGCCGGGCATCTACGGGAGCAGGACACCATGGCAAGCAAGACCTATTCGATCTTCGGATGCGGTGCCGCCGGTCTGTACACGGCCTGGCGACTGTTGAACGGCCAGACGCGAGCGGGGGGCGATCCGCATCGGCAGTTGCAGCAGGGCGACGTCCTGGAACTCTTCGACTGGGGCAAGTACGATTTCTCGAAGGAATTTCAGGGCACCCGTGCGCCCGGCGCCCGGGTCTGCACCTGGCACTACCAGAACAATCCCGACCATTCGTACCTCGAGCTGGGCGGCATGCGCTATTCGCAATGGAACGGCAAGAACGACGGTAAAGCGCCGGGCCACCGGCTGGTCACGACGGTGATCGCCAAGCTCGGGCTCGACCGCTATGCGGTGCCTTTCAACGAATCGAGCGATCCCCTCTACTACCTGCGCGCCAGGAATCTCTATCAAAGCGATATTTCGTCGCGCACGCCGGCGCCGTACGCGGCCAACAACTTTGGCGCCGCGACCACGCCCGATCAGGGCTTCGCCGTCGTCGAAGCGTTGTCGGTGACGAGCACCACTGGTCCGAGCACGCGCAAGCAGTGGGACGAGTTCTATCAGCATGGCCGCATCACGGCCGAACTGCCGTCGAGCTCCATCTTCCAGAAAGGCGATTTGCTCAAGGACATCGGCTACTGGAACCTGATGTACGACCAGCTCGGCTCGGAAGGCTATCAGTACGCCGCGGACGGCAACGGATACTCGTCCAACGTGATCAACTGGAATGCCGCGGTCGCCTTCGAGTCGAACAACGAATTCACGCCGGGCAATCAGTACATGACGCTGACGACCGGCTACTCGGGCATGTTCCACGCATTGTTCGCAGCCATCGAGCAGTTGGCGAAGCAGCGCGGCGTCACGCTTCAGTATTACCCGAACCAGCGGCTGCGCTCGATCCACGTCGAGAACGGCGTCGTCCATTACACGATCGCGACGCGGGACGATCCTTACCGAGAGGCGGCCCGTCGGACCACGGCGGCCGCCTGGCTGGCCATGCCGCGCGCGGCACTCGAACAGGTCGCGCAGGGCTCCCGCTATGACGACCGGGGCGGACTGGACGTCCTGAACGACCGGAAGGTCAGGCTCTATCTCGAGTCGTCCATCATGCAACCGTCCTACAAGGTCGGCATGTTCTTCGAGAATGAATGGTGGTCGGACCCGGCTACGCCCTATCCGCCGAAGATCGATGGCTATGAAGTAACGGATGCCGTGATCGCGTCGCTCAAGGAGCAGGATTTCCCGCCGGTGTTCGTGCAGGCGATGTCCGGTTCGGACGCGATCCTGAATGTCCAGTTCGCGAGCGCCGACGCGCTGGTCAAGGCTGTGGAACAAGCTGCCGACGAGCGGATGACCGTCAAACAGGAAACGCTGCTGCTCGCCGTCGCCAAGCGCAACACCATGGGACCGAGCGTGACCGACACGCCGATCCGCATGGTGGTCTACTTCGGCAACAACGCCGCCGACAAGAATGCAAAGCCGGTGTACGGCCTGCTGGCTTCCTACGACGACGAAGCCTTCACTACGTTCTGGCGCGAGCTGGAGCTCGGGCCGAAGGAAGAGCGGCATGTGCCGATCGCCGACGATATCCAGCCCCTGATCGGGCCGCGCAAGGTGCCCGGCAGAATGGTCAAGATGCTGCGCAAGCAGCTGGCGGAATTGCACTTCGGGCCGAACTCGGACTTTGCGGACGTGCCCGAGCCGCTCGAGGCGGCCTATGTCGACTGGTCGCTGCCGCCGTTCCGTGCTGGCTACCATGCGTGGGCTGCGCACTACGACATTGCCGACGTCCAGCAAAAAATACGCAAGCCGTCGCAGCTGATCGACGGCAAGGATGCCCCCGTCTTTATCGTCGGGGAATGCTACTCGAACGATCAGGCCTGGGTGGAAGGCGCCTATTGCACGGCGGAATCGGTGCTCAACGATTTCTTCGACATCGAGCCGTTGATCGACGATTCGGAATACCCGTTCATCTGCCAGCCAACCTGATGGTTCGGCGCATGCGGTCGCAGTCGAACGCGCCGCGGATCGCTGCGGAGTGCCGGAGCCGGGAAGGACGAGCGGGAGGGGCGGTGACGCGCCCGCTCGAACGACCGCGCGGCCAGTCGAAAGACGTTGGGCGCGCATCGATACCGGAGTACCGGCCATTCCCTGTAGTGCTGCACGACCCTCTTTTTCAGACGCAGGTAATAATAAGGAGCGGCAATGCAATCTCTCAGATTGTGGCGGCATCTCGCGCCCGGCGGTTCATCCCAGGAGCGGCTTGCGCTTGGCGAGCCGGTCGACGAAGACTTCATCAAGCATGAGCTCTCGACGCGTGACTACGTCACCTATCTGCTGTCCATCGACGCGGAAATCGAGCATTGCCTGATGGTGCAGTACCTGTACGCGGGCTATTCGCTGGGCGGGCCGCAGGTGCCGGAGGCGTTTCGCGACACGGTCCGCAACTGGCAGGAAACCATCCTCGGCATTGCCAAGGAGGAGATGGGCCACCTGATCACGGTGCAGAACGTGCTGCGTCTGATCGGCTCGCCCCTGCATTTCGAGCGTGACGATTACCCGTGGGATACGCCGTTCTATCCGTTCCCTTTCATGCTCGAACCGCTGACGCTGGATTCGCTCGCGAAATACGTCTATACGGAGGCGCCGCTCGATTGGGACGGCGGCGAGCTGGGCGAGGATATCCGCCGACGCGTCGGAAATCAGGTGTCCAGGCCTCATAAGGTCGCCGAGCTGTTTCATACGCTGATTCCGCTCGTCAGGGACCATCTGCCGGACGATGTCTTCCAGGCCGACACCTACCGCTGCCAGGCGGATTTCGCCGAATGGGGACGCGGGTACAAGGGCGGCCACCGGGGCAGCGGCGGCGGTCGCTCGCTAGGCGGCACGCCGGACGTGCTCGTGATGCCCGCCACCTCGCGCGACGACGCGGTGAACGCGCTGGAAAAAATCTCCGAGCAAGGGGAGGCGCCCCACGGCAAGGAGCCCTCGCATTTCGCGCGCTTTTTGCGGATCTACGTCGAGATGCTTGCCGTCCTCGAAGGCGAGCTGTGCGGCGCCGACATCTGGCTTGCCGCACGCCCCGACGGTTTTCTCGAAGAAGTCTGGACGGAAGCCTATCCGGCAGCGGCGGCCGAGCTGCACGCGGCGAAGGTGGACGACACCTGGCGGCCCTCGCGGCCCGTTGCGGTCAATCCCTACGTGGCGCTCGATCCCGAGCTCGTGCGGGCACTGAACGGCGCACCCGCGACGCCCATCACCGAGACGGTGACAAAGCGGTGGGCGTCGCTGTTCAACCTGCGCTACCGCATGCTGCTGCAGTACCTGATCCACAGCTTTACGCTCTACGGCGGGCTCAATGCGGCCGGGCAGTTCACGCCGCGCGGCACGATCGTCAATGCGGCGTTCGGCGAGATGTACAACCTGCGTGCGCTCTCGGAGATCCTGATGCAGTCGCGCGTGTCGACTGCGGCGGATGCGCCGCTCGCGGGGCCGCCGTTCCAGATGCCCTATACGCTCGACAGTCCGTTCGGCGAGGCAAACCGCTGGCGCGGGCACCTCGATCTGCTCGCGGCCTCGGAGAACCTCGTGGTGGACTTGCTGGCCAGGACCGATGCCGCGCGCCATCCGTATTTGCTCAGTCTGCGCGAAGCCGACAAGAGCCTGGCGGCTGTCGCCCGGCGCATCCTGTCCGGCGGCGTCGACCCGGCGTTACTCTAGGAGCCGCACATGCCGATACTGGAACTCCGGATTCTGCCGCCCGTCGCGGTCGGCAGGCTGGGCGCCGCGGCCACGCCGCTGGAAGCGTTCGACCTCGTCGTCGATCCCGACAAACCGCTCGACTTTCGACGCATCGTGCCGCAGACCACGCTGGAGGTGGATCCCGAAAGCGGCGAGATCGTGAAGGCCTATGTGCCCGACACGATTCGCTTCAAGGACGAGAACAGGAAAGTGCGGCCTGTCGCGCCGTTTCTCGAAGTGTTTGCGCGCACGAGCGAGGCGCCCCATACGCTGCAGCCGCTCACGCTGCAATTGCTCGCGAAGGAACAACTCGATCTCGACGCCCTGCACTGGGATATCCATCTGGGCAACATCAAGATCTACCGCCGCACCAACGATGCGAACGACAAGATCTACGCGAACCTGACCGGCCTCAAGGATCACAAGCGGCACGCGATGCAAGGCCATTGCGAGCACTTTCGCGAGGGGCGGCATCTTCCGCTCGGCCAGGTCCAGTTCGTCAAGCCGACGGCGCAGTTCCCCGAGATCCGCCTGCGCTACACCCCTGCCGCCGGCATCGTGTACGGCACGCGGCTGGTGCGCCGCACTTCGGACAAGGAACGCGAAGACGAACTGAAGCCCGATCCCGTCATCGATCGCGACGATCTGCTGCTCTACGCGGAGAAGCCCGGCAAGTGGCTCGGCTTCAGGGAGGCGGACGGCCCCACGAAGGAGCATCCCGCGCCGACCAACCCCGCGCAGATTTTTGCCGGATACGCCGACAAGGACGGCAATCAGGTCAGCTGGGGCTATCTCGACGACGAATGCGACGGCCACGTGCAGGTCGTGCTGACGAGGAAGGACGGCTCCACGCTGCGCGCGCACGGCTATATCGGCGCCGGGCCGCCGGCCTATGCGCCCGACACCATGCCGGTGCGCGTGGTGTCCGACGAGATGGAGCAGATCCTCCACGGCATCCGCGTCCCGGAAGAGGGCGTATCGATCGACGAAGCCACGGAGATCGTCCTGCGTGCGCTCGAAACGATCCGCCTCATGAACACCGCCGTCATGAACGGCAACCCGGTCAACGGCAGGCTCAACGTCGCGAGCACGATGGTGCGGCAGAACACGGCCGACTTCGAGCGCTATTACGAGCCGATCGCCGCCGAATCGATCGTCGACAATCTCGCGCTGCGTGCGCTGCACGAGCGCGTGTTCAGCACGCTGGCGGCGGGTGGCGCGCCGTGGTTCGCCAAGCTGATGCGCCAGCCCGAGGACATCGGCGACCTGACCGCCGAGGGCTTGCGCAAGATGCCGGCCCTGATGCGCGGGGCGGATGGCCGCAGCCTGACGCTCACGCGCCGCCACATCAACCTGGTGATCAAGGCGGCGCGAGACGCGATGTTCGGACAACCTGATCCGAAGGGAGACAAGCATGTCGGCTAACGATCCGAACGTTCCGAAAGACCGCGAGCAACCCGGCAACGGCGAGATCCGCGCGTCCAACCTGACCGCGCAGATTCACCATCGCGGCGTGGGCAACCCGGTCTCGGTGCTGCCGCGCACGGCGATTTCGAATTGCTTCCCGGGCCTTGAGTTCGATTTCCGCAATTTCTGGCGGCGCGCATTCGTCGGCATCACCCTCGTCGAGAACAACAACTACGTCATCGATGCGGAGCCGGGCTACGAGCATCTCAAGTCGCGCCGCCTGCTGAGCTTCGACGGCCACAAGGTCGGCACGATGGTCCTCACGAAAGGGCCGGTGCTGCCAGGCGGGGATCCTGTCACGCTGGCGAGCGTGCCCAACCCCAATGCGGTGTCGTTCATGGAGTGGTCGAACTCCATCGCCCGCATCGTGCATTTGCAGGGCAAGCCGGTCGAATGCGAATTCACGGCTCACGAGAACGCGCTGGAAGAGGTGTACTACGACCACGGCAAAACCGAGACGCTGAAGGTGACGCTCACGCTGCGGCGCTTTTTCGAGGGCGACACCGCCAGCTTCAACCTCGAGATGCTGAAGCCGGGCGAGCTGACGCAAGGCCTCTGCGCGCCCTGGCAGAACGACTATCGCGAATGCGCGTGCTACTACTGGGCCGCGTCGCGACCCGATTTCGTCAATGTCGAGCCGGGCGACGACGGGCTGGCGCGCGGCGACATGTGGTTCTCCAAGCGCCGCACGGGCACCTACGTGCCGGACAATCGCGTCGACACACGGTTGTGGTCCTACGACGATCTGTTCCGGTCCTGGCAGGAGGATCTGCAGTTCGTGATCCGCGGCAAGGATGCCGATGAAACCTGACCGCGCTGTCGAGCCGCTCGCGCCGCTGGCCTCGGCGATGGCGGCGCACATCGTCGAGGCGTCGCGCCCGCGGCATCCCGGAATCCACATGGTCGAGGATGCGGAGGGCGCGCAACTGTTGCTCGTGAACGGAAGCCGCCTGTTTCATGTGCCGCACGATCTGCATGACGCGTTTCAGGCGGCGCTCGAGGACGGGGATGCGCAGGCCGTCGACTCGCTGGTCGCGAGCCGCGGGCTCGACATGCGCCCGGCGATCGGCGACGAGCCTTTGACCGAGATGCCGGTGCACGCGCTGTCGCTTGCCGTCGCGCAGAAATGCAACCTCGGCTGCACCTATTGCTACGCCCAGCAAGGGGAGTTTGGCGGCAAGGCGAAGAACATGCCGCTCGAAACCGCGCTGGCGGCAGTCGACCTGCTGATCGAGCAGGCGAGCGAGGGCGGCAAGATCAATCTTGCGTTCATGGGCGGTGAGCCGCTCGCCAATCGCGCGGTGCTGCGCGCGGCGACCGTCCACGCGCGGGAGCGCGCCGATGCCCGCGGAATCCGATGCCAGTTTTCCGTGACGACGAACGGTAGCCTGCTGCAGGAAGACGACGGGGCGTTCTTCGAAGAGCACGGCTTCGCGGTCACCGTCAGCCTCGACGGCCCCGCGCCCGTGCATGACCGCTTGCGTCCGTTCAAGGGCGGCATGGGTTCGTTCGATCACATCGTCGAGCGCGTCACGCCGTTGCTTGCGCGCCAGCGGCGCATGCAGGTCTCGGCGCGCGTGACCGTCACGCCGTTCAATCTCGATTTGCCGAGTACGCTCGATACTTTCGTCGACATGGGGTTCCACAGCGTCGGCTTCTCGCCGCTGCTGCGCGCGTCGAACGGCCGCGCGGAAATGGGCCCGGCCGATATGGCAGACATGCTGCAAGGGATGATCGCCTGCGGGCTCGCGTTCGAGCAAAAGGTCATGCGCGGGGAGCGCTACCCGTTCTCGAACATGCAGAACGCGCTGCGCGAAATCCAGCGCGGCACGCATCGGCCGTATCCGTGCGGCGCCGGGGCGGGGTACTTCGGCGTCTCCGCCGATGGCGAGCTGGCGGCGTGTCACCGCTTCGTCGGCGACGAGGCCGGCGTCATGGGGCATCTCTCCACGGGCGTCGATCAGGCGCGCCAGACGATCTGGCTCGCCGAGCGTCACGTGCACCAGCAACAGCCCTGCAATGGATGTTGGGCGCGCTATCTTTGCGGCGGCGGATGCCATCACGAGGTCCTCGAGCGCGGACGCAGCGCCTGCGATTACATCCGCGGCTGGCTGCACTATGCAATCGGCGCGCACGGCAGGCTCGCGCGCCATGCGCCGGCCTGGTATGCCGGTTCGCCCGGCGCGTCGTCCAGCGGTGCGGGAACGGCGTGAATCGCGCGTTCGACATGCTCGTGACCGGCGCCGGTCCCGCCGGCCTGTGCGCGGCGCTTCGCCTGAACCATCTCGGGCATCGCGTGCTGCTCGTCGAGCGAAGCCCGCTATGGCCTCGTCCGCAGATCGGGGAAGCGCTGACGCCGGGTGTCAGAAACATCATCGGCTACCTCGACGCGGACGAGGCGCTCGAATCCGTTCCCATCCTCGCAGGCAAGCCCACGCGCGTACGCTGGACGAGCGAATCGATCGAGACGGTGGCGCACGACGGCGCCGTCGTGGAGCGCGCCGCATTCGACGCGGCGCTGCTGCGCCTGGCCGTGGCGCGCGGCGTGGAAGTGCTGCGGCCGGCGAACCTCGTGCAAGTCGACGGAGCGCCCGGCGCCTGGCGCGTGCAAATCGCTACGCCCGACGGGCTGCGGAACGTCGACGCGCACGTGCTGCTCGATGCCCGGGGCCGGCAGAGCCGGCGCGAGCCGCAGCGCTTGCACGCGCGTCGGCTGTCCACGGTATGGGCCGAAGCCGCGATGGAAACACCGGCTGCGCATGCCGATGCCGCCACGCGCGTGGATGCGCTCGATGACGGATGGATGTGGGGCGCTGCGCTGCCGGGCGGCCGTTACCGCGTCATGTTCACGTTCGATCCCGCCGCGCGGGACGACGCGCTCGAACGCGAGCCGGAGTCCGTGTTGCGCAACGCCTGCACGCAAAGCGCGTTGTTCAAGGACATGGCAGGTTTGCCCTGGTGCGATCCGCCGCGCATGTGCGCATCGACGCCCTACGTCGATGCGCTCTCCTGGCAGGACGGACGCATCAGGCTCGGCGACGCGGCCTTCGCGCTCGACCCGATCTCGTCCTCGGGTGTCGAGAAGGCGATGCGCTTCTCGCTCCAGGCCGCCATCGCGATCAACACGTGGTGCCGGGCAAGCGATGCCTCGGAGCGCGAACTGGCGCAGCGCTTTTACGAATCGCGCCTGATCGAAAGCGCGGGGCGTCACCTCGCATGGACCGCCGGGTACTACCGTCAGGCGTGGTGCGCCGAATCGCCTTTCTGGCGCCTGCGCTCGACGCCCGCGTTGACGTCCGATACGGTTGCGACGTCCTCGCTCGGCGACGAAACCGCGGCGCGCCTGGAACTCATGACGCGGGCGCTGCAGGACGAATGGGCGCGCGTGCCGTCGGACCAGCCCCAGTCCAGCGAACCCGCGCCTCCGTTTCCCTTGGACAGTCCGATCCGCTTCGCCCGCAACACCGGCATTGTCGTGGTGCCTTGCGCGACCGGCGACCGCGTCACCGCGCATCCCGCCTTGCAGCATCCGAGTCTTGATCGACCCGTCGCGTTCTGGAACGGCGTGGCGCTGCTTCCGCTCCTCGACATGCTGACGCGGGCAACGCATCCGCTCGAATTGATCGCGGTTCTCGGCAGATCGATGGAAGCGGCCAGGGCGCAACAGCTGCTCGAGTGGCTGTGGAGCAAGCAAATGGTCGAGGCCGTTGTCTTCGGCGCGGGAGGAGGCGATCTCGCGCATGCGTGAGCGCAGCTCTGGGCGAGCGTCCTTGACGCTTCCGTAGTACTGAACGCTGCGCGGTTGCTGCACGAGACGACAGGCCCGCCTCATCGTCAATCCGTAGTGGCTCACCACGTAATCCACTGCGTCTCTCCTCAGCGCGAGGCGGACCATACATGCGCTGGATCTGCTGCTTTACCGCGACGCATGCGAGTTGTTCGCCGCCAGGCAGTGACGTCGGGACGGGCGACTTGCCGGCAGGCGAGGCGCCCCCGGTCGCATGGCGGCCTTCGCGTTTGAGCAATCTGGCCCTTCAGCGGAAGGTGCCGCCGCCCGACCGGCCTTGGCGAAAATGTTGCGACTCCCGGCCGGCCCTCATCAGCGCGGGGGCGTCAGGCTCGAAACGCGACGTCTTGCAACGATCCACCGATCCTTATACGCTTTATACTCCGACATTTCAGGTCTTAGTTAAAGCGATGTCTTTCATCAGCACAGGCGTGGAGTACGGATTGCATTGCCTCATATACCTCGCGGATCCGTCCGCCGGGGTGAGGGGGGCGAGCGTACGCGATCTGGCGGAACTTCAGGGCGTCTCCGGCGAGTACTTGGCCAAGCTGTTCACCAAGCTCGCCAAGGCGGGCATCGTCACCGCCACCGAGGGCGTGCGAGGCGGCTTCACGCTGGCGCGCGCGGCCGATCGCATCACGGTCCTCGACGTCGTCGAGGCGATCGATGGCGACAAGCCGCTCTTCGACTGCCGGGAGATTCGCTCCCGTTGTGCGGTGTTCGGCGAAACGGCGCCGGCATGGGCGACGCGCGGCGTCTGCTCGATTCACGCGGTGATGCAGGCGGCAGAGAAGAGTATGCGCGAGGAACTCGAGAAACACACGCTGGCCGGCCTCGCGGACCGCACGATGGCGAAAGCGCCCGCCAGCTTTGGCGATCATGTCGTGAATTGGCTCAACGACCGCGCGGCCTCGCGGCGACACGAAGGCTGAATGCTTCAGCGTCCACGCGCCGGATAACGCGCGTGGGCGCTCACTGCCCGGTGCCTGCCTCAGGCCACGACGATGCGACGAGGATCGGCCGCGGCAAGCGCTTCGTCTCGGTTAGCGGCCGGCGGATAAATCCACTCGGTGTTGATGCGGTGCTTGAGCGCCTTCGCCTCGGCACCCGTCATCTTGACTTCGCGCTCCCAGCCTTCCGTGTAGACCGCGCCCCACGGGCCGAGGTCCAGGCACGTGACGTATTTCGGCTGACTGTACGCGACGAGATCGGCGCCCGTCAGGTCTGCCGCGACGTTGTGTCCCGCCGCGCGGCCGAGGTTCATCGCGTGCTGGCACGACATCATCGCGTAGTTGCCTTCGTCGTCCGTGGCGGCATAGGCGACGTCACCCGTCGCGAATACGTTGTGCACGCCCTTGACGCGCAAGTCGCGATCCACGTGCAGGCGGCCGAACGCGTCGCGCTCGGCCGGAATCTGCCCGGTCAGCGCGCTTGCGCGAACGCCGGCGGTCCAGATCACGGTCTTCGCGTCGATGCGATTCCCGTCGGAAGTCATCAAGCCGTCGGCGTCGATCGACGTTACTCCCGTGCCAAGCCGCCACGTCACGCCGAGTTCGCCGAGCGCATCCTCGATGACGGGCCGGGGTCGCGGCCCGAGATCGGGGCCGAGTTCCACGTTTCGCTCGACGACGATGACGTTCACGTCGGCGGCGTCGCCCAGCACGGCGCGCAGTCGCGCCGGCATCTCGGCGGCGGTTTCGATGCCCGTGAAGCCGCCGCCCACGACGACGACGGTATTGCGCGCCGGCGTGTCGGGAAGGGCTGCGAGGCGCTCGATATGCCGTTCAAGGGCTGTTGCTTCGTCAACCTGATCGACGCTGAACGCATATTCGGCCAGGCCCGGAATCTCGGGACGAAACAGCTTGCTGCCGGCGGCCAGGACCAGCCGGTCGTAAGCGAGCGTCGACTGGCTGCCATCGGCGCCGAGCACATCGACTGTGTCGCGCTCGACGTGAATGCGCTCGACGGTGCCCTGAATGAACCTGACGCCAACCGCGCCGAAGATCTCGGCAAGCGGCGCGCGCATGTTGGCCGGACCGACTTCATAAAGACGGGGACGCACGTGCAGATGCGGGTCGGGCGCGATCAACGCGATTTCCACGTCGGTGTTGCGTTGCTCATCGAGTAGACGAGCGGCGCTCAGTGCACTCCACATGCCGGCAAACCCGGCTCCCACAATCAAAATACGTTTCGACATCGATTTGCTCCTGGGTTGCGGCATGAGTTCCGCCTGGCACTAACCCCGTATCGATGCGGGTTCCAGTGGCGGATCACGCGTTGGAAGCGGCGCGTCATCACGCCCGGTAACTGCGATTCTATGAGTCGTAGTTTGATCGTGCAAGAAGTTTTTGCCGCGCCGGAAGAGGGCGCGGCGGAATTCCCGGGCTGTCGGGAGCTAGCCATTTTTCAAATGGCCTTGTCGCGCCTCGGTCGGCGTTCGGGTGGCCGGTGCCGGCCTTTGCGCAGCAGCGAGAAGCGAGAATGCCGCGTCCGGTCGGCAGCCACGTCGCGCAATCGAAGCAGGCTCGGTGCGCCGACGAAAGCGGCGGCAACCGGGGCCGCGACTTTATTCTTCCTGCAGCGTCGTCATGTCGAGACGGTAGGCGCGCGGCGAGCACCCCACGATTCGCTTGAACGCGTGTCCGAACGCGCTATCCGAGTCGTAGCCGAGCGTCTGCGCGATCGTCGAAATCGCGGCATGCGAGCGTCGCAGTTCGCGCATCGCGAGCTGCATCCGCCAGCGCAGCACGTATTCGAGCGGGCCGAATCCCAGCCGCCGCTTGAAATGCAGCGCGAACGTCGAGCGCGATACGTGACAGCAGGTTGCGAGCTCATCGACGGTCCAGCGCCGTGCGGGGGCCGCGTGAATCGCGGCGAGCGCCGCGCTCACCCGCGAATCGGCGAAGCCGGCCAGCCATCCGGCGTCGCCGCTCGCGCCTTCGTCCACGTAGCGGCGCAGGATCTGCACCAGCATCATGTGTCCGAGATACCGAACCATCAACGACCCGCCCGGCGGCGACGCGCCGAACTCATGCGCGAGCTGCTGCAGCGCCCAGCGCAGCACCGCCGCCTGGCCGGAGTCGCCGCTCACGATCACCACCGGCGGCAAGCTGCCGAGCAGCAGCGGCATGCCTTCCTCGTACGAGAAGCGGCCGCCGATCAGGAAGCAATTCGTCGGCTCGCCATGGTGCGCGATCCCGCGTTCGAGATGCCGGTAAACATCGGCGGCGGGCACCGGCGCGACCGACGGGTCGCTCGCCAGCGAGAATGCCCGCGGCGACGCGAGCAGAAAGCAGTCGCCCGTGCTCAGGCGGACGGGCGGCCCCGCGCCGTCGACGGTCAGCCAGCAATGCCCTTCCACGACCGCGTTGAACTTGATCCCTTCCGGCGGGGGAAGGGCCACGGCCCACTCGCCGCCGGCACGCAGGCCGGTGAAATACGAGTCGCGCGTTTCCAGCAGCGACAGCACTTCCGATAGCGGGTCCATCCGTCACCCCCGGACGATCTCGACAGAAAAGCGGATTCTATTGCATTCACAGTCCGGAGGTGCGGCCGGAGAATGATCTCGTGCAGCGACGCGGCCGACGGGCGGCCGCGCGCTTCGCGCATCGTTCGAGGAGTGTTCCATGACGAGCAGGCAGCAACCCCTTCATGCCGGATTCGGCGCCGCATCGACGGCCGGCGACGTACTGGCCGGCCTGGACCTTGGCGGCAAGATCGCGATCGTGACGGGCGGACATTCGGGCCTCGGCCTGGAAACGACACGGGCGCTGGCGCAGGCCGGTGCGCACGTCGTCGTCGGCGCGCGCAGCCCCGATGCCGCGCGCGAAGCGACGCGCGGCATCGCCGGCGTGACGTGCGCGGCGCTCGACCTCGCCGACCTCGCCAGCGTGGCCGCGTTCGCCGCGCAGATCGTCGACGCGCGGCGCGACGTGCATGTCGTGATCAACAGCGCGGGCGTCATGGCATGCCCCGAGACGCGCGTCGGCGACGGCCTCGAAATGCAGATGGCCGTCAACCATCTCGGCCACTACGCGCTGGTGAACCGGTTGTGGCCGGTACTCGCGCATGGCCACGGCGCGCGCGTGGTCGCGGTGTCGTCGCTCGGGCACCGGCTATCGCCGATCCGCTGGGACGATGTCCAGTTCGCGCGCGGCTACGACAAGTGGCTCGCATACGGCCAGTCGAAGACGGCCAACGCGTTGTTCGCGGTGCAGCTCGATGCGCTTGGCGCGCCGTTCGGCGTGCGCGCCTTTTCGCTGCATCCGGGCAAGATCGCGACGCCGCTGCAGCGGCACCTGACACGCGCGGAGATGATGGCGCAGGGCTGGGTGGACGAGCACGGCGTGCCGATCGATCCGACGTTCAAGACACCTGCGCAGGGCGCGGCAACCCAGGTGTGGGCGGCAACGTCGGCTCGCCTCGCGGGTCTCGGCGGCGTCTACTGCGAGGATTGCGATGTCGCGGCGATCGCGCACGGCGACGAGGAAGCCGGCGTGCGGCCGTACGCGATCGATCCCGGTGAAGCGGCGCGGTTGTGGGCGTGGTCGGCGGCATCGACGGGCGTCGATGCGTTCGCGGCACGCGGCTGACGGGCCGGGTTGCCGGCTTCGCATCCGTTCGGCAACCGCTTTGAACACGGGAAGGCGGGCGCAAGGTATCCGTCGCGCATCCGGACGGAAGTGAAAGACCGGCGCAGCCAGTTTCGCGGCGGTTGCCGATCCGGTCGGGATCCGGATGTCGCGGCATCGCGGCGGGGCATGCTTGGGCTCGCCGCGACTTTCTGATATCGTTTCGAGCGCGCCGCAGCCATGCTGCGCGCCGCCTACCATGCGGACACCGCTCCGCTTGACGAGAGACCACGCACGCTGTCGATAAGCACCGCCTTGCGGGCTGCCTCTGGCTCATTCGATGGAGTGTCGATATGGAAACCGCTTTGTCTTCGCCGCATGGCGTCAGCTTCGGACGACTCGCACCCGGTATCGGAGTGCGGGACATCAGCCGAAGCCTTGCGTTCTACCGCGATGTACTGGGTTTCAACACGGTGTTCGAGAACGGGAATCCCGTCGGGTTCGTGATCCTGAAGAAGGACCACGCCGAACTGCATCTGTCGCAGAACAAGAACCACAAGGCGTCGGTCAATAACGTCGCGCACCTGATGGTTGACGATGCAACCGTCCTCTACGAGCACTGCGTGGCCTGCAATGTCCGGATCATCAAGACGCTGCGCGATGCCGACTTCGGGCTCAGGTGTTTCGTGCTGGCGGACCCCGACGGGAATCGCATCGATATCGGCCAGGTTCTCCCGCCCTCGGGCGACGCGGCCTGATCGCCGCGGATCGGCACACATCCGTCAGCGTCTTGCGCGCCCCGTGGCCGCCGTTCCATCGAGCGCGGCCACGGGCGTCTGACGCTTCGGCCGTTGCGCCCCTTCATGCACTGAATGTCCGGTTTTTTGCCGCATGAAGGGGCGCCCGATTTCTCGATCCGCGAACGGTAAGCGCGGCCCGCCGCGCTAACAAAAATCGACAAAACGGAACAGTCGAATCCGACGCGCCCGCCTACCATCCGGACGTGCTTCGCGCATCGCCGCGGTGCCGGCGGATGCGTTGCCTGCCGTCCGCCGCACGAGGCTCCCTCGCATCCCCGCATCCTGACAAGCCGCCAAGAGGCAAAGGACCCGCCATGTCTGCAAGATCGTTCGGTTCATTCGTGCTGATGCTGCTGCTTGCGGCATGCGGGGGTGACTCCGGCTCGTCCTTGTCCGGCACTTCCGTCGCGGAGGCCGCGGAGAGCGCGTCGCAGGCCGCGGCGTGGAAGCCGCTCGTGCCCGGCACGAGCTGGCAATGGCAGATCGACGGCAACACGATCAACGAGAAAGTGCTGGACGGCGTGAACAATCCCCGCAAGATGTACGACGTCGACATGGAGCTGACCGATGCCGACACGATCAAGCGTCTGAAGACGAAGGGCATCTACGTCGTGTGCTACATGGAGGTCGGCGGACGCGAGGACACCCGCGGCGATGCCGGCAAGTTTCCGGACAGCGTGCTCGGCAATCCGGTCGAAGGATACGAGGATTATGAGCGCTGGCTGGATATTCGGCAGACGACGATCCTGATGCCCCTGATGCTGGCGCGCCTCGACCAGGCGAAGAAAAAAGGCTGCGAGGGGATCGAGCCGGATCTCGACGACAGCTATCGTCAGGAGACGGGTTTTCCGCTGACGCGCGACGATCAGCTGCGGTACAACACGGCGCTGATTGCCGCCGCGCACGATCGCGGGATGTCGATGGGCCTCAAGAATGGCTCGGGCATCGCGGCCGCGATGGCGGCCGTGGCCGACTGGGCGCTCAACGAGCAATGCAACAGGTTCCACGAGTGCGGCGGATACGCGAGCTTCATCGCGCTGAACAAGCCCGTGTTCAACGTCGAGTACGCGCGTCCGGACGGCATGACGCTCGCCGATTTCTGTCCGGCGGACAATCAGGCCAATTTCGACGGGATTCTGAAACTGTCGAGCGACACGCTCTCGGCGCTGCCGCGCGCGGCCTGCCGGTTCGAGTGAGCGGCAAGGGGGCATGTTTCTCGTTTCGTTCGGCATGTCGCGCTGGCGGCGCGCGGTCATGCGTATGACCTGAAAATGGTTCGGAGTCCGGCATTGAATGGACAAAATGCCGCACATGCAAGGCTCGCCCGACATGACCACGGGAACCGGGCGGCGATGCATCGATCCGGCCGGCGCAAATGCGGCCGGATCGACAGGGCGTGTCACAGACAAGTGCACATACCGACACACGCCGCGGATTTTCATTAGACGAACCGGCGGCACTTTCGAGCGCCTGCACGCGCTTGATGACCTGCGTCAAGGTGGATTGTCCCGCAAGCGCGAAGATGGCTGTTCATGCATGCCGGTTGCGATCGGAGCCGGCATGTTCCGTGCCGTTTGCGTCTTCACGTTCATGATACGGATGCCATCATGCTTTCCCTGTTCACGGACACGCCGTATTACCGGAACGTTGCCCGTTCCGAAGAGCGGGCGTCGAACCTGCCGTCCGCCGCACCCCGCCCGAAGCCGCCGGTCGACGCCGGCGGCGATCGGTTGCTGAGTCCCCACGAGATCGCGATGCTGATGGTGCTCGCGAGCGAGCCGCGACGCCAGCAGGGCGACCCCGCCGACCTTCGCTGTCTCATCGATCGCGGCCTCGTTCGGCTGGATGCCGCGCCGCTTGCAGAGGCCCGCGCCCGCCTGTCGGACGACGGGTGCCAGATCGTGTTGCGCCTCGCCGAGTGCGATCGCCCCGGTCGCGACGGCGGCACCGCGTCACGACCGCACGCCGGGTCGCCACGGCCGCGGCGTCGCGCGTGACGTCGTATGGCGCCGCGCGCTGATCGGCCCGATCTCCGGCGGCGCGCCGGATTTTCCGTGATCTGCACCGGAAGCGAACAGGCACTCGCGACGACGCGGACGGACCGCGTCGCGCGTCGACGCGCCGTGTCGCTCCGGCCGGGAGAATGAACATGAATGCCGCGCTGCTCTGTACCCGCGATGTCGCGATGTGTTCCGCACGGACGACCGTCGTCGAGGCGGCCGCCATGATGCGCGACGCGCACGTCGGCGACCTGGTGGTCGTCCGTGACCGGGAAGGACGATGCGAGCCGGTTGGCATGCTGACCGACCGGGACATCGTGCTGGCCGTGGTCAGCCCCGACGCACCGGCCGGCGCGCTGTTCGTCGGCGACATCATGTCGGAACCCGTCGCGGTCGCGAACGTCGACGACGATATCTGGCTGCTCGCGAAGCGGATGCGCCAGTACGGCGTCCGTCGGCTGCCCGTCGTCGGCGACGGCGGCGAACTGGTCGGGATCGTCTCGCTCGACGATCTGCTTCACGCCGTCGCGACGCTGCTCGACGAGCTGCGCCTGGCGACGGCGCGCCAGTCGTATTTCGAGGAGAAGCAGCGCGGATGAGCCGGGACGCTCCGGTTTCCGTTGCGGCGCGCATGCGCTGCCTGCCGCGCGACGCGCGTCAGCGCGGCGTCAAGATGCGCGGCGCGTCAAGCAACGGCGCCCAGAACGCGCGGCTGTCGTAAGCCGCGACCTCGCACTCGGTTTCGAAGCGGATCGCGAGGGCGGCCTCGGGCCCGGTCAGCGGTTCGGCATGGTCGAGCTGTCGTGCCAGCACGGCCGTGTCGGCATCGGAGGCGTCGCGCCCGCGCGCGGCCCGGGCCGCGACACGCGAGACGAGCGTCGCCCGGCTCGCGGTGAAATCGAGAATCGCGACGCGCACGCCGAGCCGCGCGGCGAGCGAGAGGAAGGCGGTCCGGTTGCGCCGGAGCAGGAACGTCGCATCGACGATCGCGGTGTAGCCGCCGGCGAGTACCGTGCCGGCCTGCGAAAGCAGTCTTGCGTAGACGGCGTCGATCGCCGTGTCCGAATAGGCGGCCGGGGACAGCCGGGCCTCCGCCGGCGCGCCGGCGAAGCGCTTGCGTTCGTCGTCGCTGGACAGCCGGATGGCGCCGAGCCGTTCCGCCAGCGCACGGCTGGCGGCCGATTTGCCCGAGCCGGACATCCCGTGGCACAGCAGCAGCATCGGCTGCGCATGGCGCCGCTGCGCGGCCATGTCGGACGCCATCCGCAGATAGCGGCTGCGCGCCGCCTCGTCGCCGCGCAGCCGCGCGGTCAGCGCACGCACCAGCGCGCGATAGACGAAGTAGCACGGCAGCACGCCCAGTGCCGCATGGTCGCCGGTGCGGGCGAGCCAGCCGGACAGCAGGCGGTGCGCGCAATCGGCCCGCCCGCGCGCGGCGAAATCCATCCAGGCGAATGCGAGATCGCTGGCCACGTCGATCCAGCGCAGCGCATCGTCGAACTCGATGCAGTCGAACATCAGGATCCGGTTCCGCCAGCGGACGATGTTCTCGAGATGCAGGTCCCCGTGGCATGCGCGCACGAAGCCGTTCGCGTGCCGGTCGGCGAGCCGCGGCGCGATACGGGCCAGCTCGGCTTCGTACCAGCGGCGCAACGCGGCTTCGTCGGGCACCGCGACGTCGAGCGTGTCGCGCAACGCCAGGCATTGGGCCGCGACGCTCGCCGCGCTGCCCGGGTGGCCGCGAGGCGCATGGCGCGGCGCGTGCAGATGATGGCGGGCCAGCGTCCGGGCGAGCGCGTCCGCATCCGCGAGCCCCGCATCGTGCGACGCGCTGCGAACCGACAACATCGCCTGCGCATCGAACCGGCGCATGCGCACCACGTACTCGCCCGCCGCCACCTGGCGATGCCGGTGCGCGCCGGTCCGCACGGATGGGCCGAATGCGCTGCGCCGGCCGCGCGCGACGAGCGGCCAGACGTCGAGATACAGCGGGCCGGCGAGCGGCCGGTTGAGCGTGTACTCCGCGAGTGCGCAGCGGCGTCGCTGCGCGGGTCGCACGAGATCGACGAACGCGAAGCGAACGGGCTTGATGCGCTTGTACGCGTAACGCCCCGCCAGATACACGACGGACAGGTGGGTTTCGATCCGTTCGATCCGGCCGGCGGGGTGCGGATAGGTGGCGGGCCGGCGCAATGCGCGATCGAGTTGCGTGGCGGTTCGTCGCGCGGTGCCGCGACTCGGCGTGAACGACTGGCGGGGTGCTCGGGGCATGGTGAACGGATCGATGCGGCGCGCGCGTACCTGTCGCGGCGCCCGCGGGTTGGGGGCGAACGGGAACGGCAGGTTCCCGTCTGCTCGATGTCGCGGGATCGGGCCGTCGGGCCTCGCGCGACTTGTCCGACGAACCCTATTGCAGCCGACTGGAGCCGATCGGGGCTTGACGCGCATCAAGCGCGTCGATCCCGGGCGACCGGGCGGCTTGTCGCAGCCCGGCCGCCGCAGCCTCCCGTTTCGCCCGGTCCGTCGCGTGGCGGCGGACGCTTGATGCAGGTCAACCGGATTCCCGGTGACGGCAATACAGTCGATTCCAGCGCGTGCGACCTGCGGCGCGCGCCATGCGGCATGTTTGCCGCGACGCGACCGGAACGACGTCGCGGGCGATCATGCCGCTCGCTAGCGAGCGGTACGCGAAGGGTGCGAGGCATTGGCGATGAAACGACGGGTGTTGGCGGTCGGCGTGCTGCTTGCGTTGGGTGCGTGTGCCGGTGCTGCGTATGACGCCGCCTTCCGGTCGACGGAAACGCAATTGCTCGCGGCGCGTCAGGCCGCGACGCTGTCGTGCGGGACCGCCGCCGAATGCGATCGTGCGTGGCGTCTGGCGCGCCGCTATGTCGAAGCACATTCGTCGACCCGGATCACGCGCGCCGACGCGGACACGATCGAGACGGCGCCCCCGCTGCTGGCCGGCGAAGTCTATCTGTGGGCATCCCGCACGGCGTCGGGCGACGGCGCCTCGACGATCCGGCTCAAGGCGATGTGCAAGGGCATGTACGACAGCGATGGCGGCCCGGGCTGGCAATACGATGCATGCGCGACGAAGATCCTCGACATCGAGCAGGGCTTTGGGCCGTACGTGAACCCGTCGCGCTTGCCGGCCGCGCCGGCCGCTCCCCGGTAGATCGGCGTCGCGTGTTCCGGTTTTGCCGCGCTGGCGAACCGTTGACCTCCATCAACGCCCGCCTGCGGCGAACGCCGATGATGAAAGCCAGGCCGAACGCCGCCGGCGCGTCGGTTCATCCAGCGAGGTCGGTATGTACACGAACATCATGGTTGCCGTGGATGGGAGTCCGTCATCGAAACTGGCGCTCGACGAAGGCCTGAAGGTGGCGCGATCGTATGGCGCCCGCCTGTTCGCCGTGTTCGTCGTCGACAAGTCCCTGCTGATCACCTACGGCGGACGCATGGACCCGGACGCGATGCTCGACGAGATCCGGCGCGACGGTGCGTCGGTGCTGCGAGACGTGGAACGGACCATCGCGCACGCGGGCGTCAACGGCGAGACGGAACTCGTCGAGACCGAGATCGGCCAGAATGTCGCCGAGAGACTGCAGCGCTACGTCGACGACCGGTCGATCGATCTGGCCGTGATCGGTACGCACGGGCGCCGCGGGGTCCGGCGGCTGTTCCTCGGCAGCGTCGCCGAACGATTCCTGCGCGCGTCGAGCCGCCCGGTCCTGCTCGTGCGCGGCAGCGAAGCCGCACCGGCGGCGGCCGTCGCCTAGCGTGTTGCACGCGCCGGCGGGCGGCGGCGCGGCGAGCGTACGCATCGCACACGGCGCGCAACGCCCTCAAGCCGGCGCCAGCCCTTGTACGACCTGTTCTGGTGATCATCATGCAGATCTCTTTCCCGGCCGAACATCCGACGTATTGCAGCCTCGATCCGGCGCTGAGTTTTCCGGCGCTGGTCGAAGGCCGTCTCGTGCGCTGCGCGATCACCGCGGCGGCGCTCGAGGATCACTTCCGGGCGGCGTCGCCGCGCGAACAGGATCTGGTGAATGCCTTCGCGCGCCATCGCCCCGCGATCGAGCGCGCGGCACGCTGCCTGCTCGAGGAGATGGACGGACGGCCGATCATGCTGCACAGCGGCTATTTCCGGTTCTGCGCGTGAGCGTCCGTTGTGTTGACGCGCGTCAAGCACCTGCGAGCGCGGGCCATTACGCTGGAATCCTGATGATCGTTCGTCCGTTGCGCGGCATGCGGTGTCGCGCCGACCCGGTCTTCGTCGCGGCGCCGCGCTGGCGGGACGAAAGCGCCGGCCGCAGGTCAACCGTACGAGGAGTGCGAACCATGAGCCATCTCACGCGTTACGATCCGTTTTCGATAGATCCCGTTTCCGACCTGTTTCAGGGGCTGTTCAGGCCGCTGCGCGGGATGGCGACGACGGACCAGCCGGATCTCGCGTCGATGAAGATCGACGTGACGGAAAGCGACGACGCCTACAAGGTCGACGCGGAACTGCCCGGCGTTGCCCGGGACGACATCGACGTCCAGGTGACGGGCGGAACCGTATCGATCAACGCGAGGATCGAGCGTGACAGCGAACAGAAGGAAGGCGAGCGCGTGATCCGGCGCGAGCGCTACAGCGGCGCGATCAGCCGCTCGTTTTCGCTGGCGGGCGAGATCGACGACGCCAAGGCAACGGCAAAATATCAGGACGGCGTGCTGACGCTGACGCTGCCGAAGAAGGCGCCGGTCGGGCAGAAGAAGCTGACGATCGGCTGATCGGGCGGCGCGGGTCGCCCTGACGAAGCATCCGGCGCGCGGCGCGATCCGCGCGCCGTTGGCGTTCCGTCGTGCGAGTCTTTGCGGCGCGGCGCGGCGCGGCGCATGGCATGTGTGGCGCGTCGCGCATTGGCGATTTCACGACAAGGCGGCCCGGCCTTCGTCAGGCGACGCACCGGCAGGCCGCGACGCGCGACGTGACGCGTCCGTTGACCTGCGTCAGCGATTCCCGGCCGCGCGTGTGCAAATCTGGAAGGGTGCGGCTGACAGGCACGCCGCGGCTCACGGGAGTGCAGGCGATGAAAACCGACAGGCAGTTGAAGCAGGACGTGCAGGACGAACTGGCGTCCGACCCGGCGATCGACGCGACACGAATCGGTGTCGAGGTGGCCGACCGGATCGTGACGCTGTCGGGGCACCCGCCGAGCTATGCGGAGAAACTGGCGATCGAGCGCGCGGCGAACCGCGTGGGCGGCGTCAGGGCGCTCGTCGTCGACCTGACCGTGCATCTGCCGAACGACGATGTCCGCACCGACGAGGACATCGCGAACGCGGTGCGCTCGGTGCTGCACTGGACGGTCGGACTGCACGACGAGGCCGTCAAGGTGCAGGTCGAGCACGGCTGGATCACGTTGTCCGGCAGGGTCGAGTGGGCCTACCAGAGCCATCTGGCCGTGCGGACGATCTCGCAGATGCGCAGCGTGACCGGCGTGACCGACCATATCGCCGTGCGGGGAGCGGTCGACTCGGCCGACATCGGCGGCAGCATCAGGCGCGCGATCCTGCGCCATGCCGAGCGCGAGGCGAAACACATCGGCGTGGAGGTGCGCGACGGCACCGTGCGGCTGACCGGCAAGGTCGGCTCGTTCGCCGAGCGCAAGGCCGTGCGCGGGGCCGCGTGGTCGGCGCGCGGCGTGCGCGCCGTCGTCGACGACCTGGTGGTCGAGTAACGCCGGCGGGGCGCGGCCGGATGAGGCGTCCGCGTGGAAACGCGGGCGTCTACGCAGGCGTCAAACGACGCGGCGATCAGGCGAGGTACGCGATGCGGACGGATGGGGCGATGGCGATCGGGAAGGCCGCCATCGAAACGGGCGGCTACCGTGGCAGGAGCCGCATGACGCGCGTATCGCCGGACGGTACGGGCGAGCGCGCGTTTGCGCCAGGCCGTACGCCCGATACCGGGCGCGCAGCCGCGCTCGACGGGCCGCGCGCCGGGACGACCCGGATCGGGATGAGGCAATCGAACACGTTCATGGCCTGATGCCGGGGCGCGGTCGTTGTCGCGTCGCGGCGGCGGCACGGTGCCGCTCGTCACTCACGGCGGCGCGACCGTTCACGCCTTCACGCGGCCTTGAGCGCCGACTGCTGCAGCGCCTGCGCGAAGCGGGCCAGCGTGGCGATCGATCCCGTCACGCTTTCGTACCGCTCGCGGCCGATCTGTCCGTCGAGGATCACGAGCATGCCGGCATCGCGCGCGAGGGCGACGAGCGCCAGCGTGTCGAGCGCGGGGGCGTCGGGCTGGTTGGCCTGATCGAGCGAATCGGAAAGATGGGTAGCGTGGGACATGGCGACTCTCCTGTGGGTCCTGAATCCGGATACCGCGCAGCCGTGATCCGTGTCTCCAGTATCGTGGCCGCGCCGGCGCGATTCAATCGGCAAGCCCCGAAGCTGCGGTAGGAATCGTGCGCTGGGCGTCGGCGGATTCCTACACGGCACGCGTCGCCGGCGCGGCGCGGCGTCGCACCGGTCGCGTCGCGCGCCGCCGCCGCTGCGCATACCAGCAGCCGATCGCGCGCCAGATGTCGGGCGCGGATTCGCAGTACGTGAACAGGTCGAGGTCGCGACGGTCGATCATCCCTTCGTCCGCGAGGAAAGCCAGGTCGATCGCGCGGCGCCAGTACGCCTCGCCGACGAGGATGACCGGCAGCGGCGCGATCTTGCGCGTCTGCAGCAGCGTCAGGACTTCGAACAGCTCGTCGAACGTGCCGTAGCCGCCGGGGAAGAATACAGCCGCCTTCGCACGCTCGAGCAGGTGCAGCTTGCGGATCGCGAAATAGTGAAACCGGAAGCGCAGGCCGGGCGTGAGATACGGATTCGGCGCCTGTTCGCGCGGCAACTCGATGTTGAAGCCGATGCTCGGCGCACCGCGCTCGTAGGCGCCGCGGTTGGCGGCCTCCATGATGCCGGGGCCGCCGCCGGTGACGATGGCGAGCCGCGCGGCGCGCGTGCACCGGTCGGCGTGGGCGACGATGCGGCCGAATGCGCGTGCGACGCGGTAATACGCGCTGAGTTCGACGAGCCGGCTCGCCTCTGCGACGGCGCGCCGCCGGCCGGCGTCGTGCGGGTGCGCCGCGAGCAGCCGGTTCGCTTCGTCCAGCCGCGCGTGCGCGACCGTGGGGGCGACGATGCGCGTACTGCCGTAGATCACGACGGCATGGCCGATGCGCTCGCTCTGCAGGCGCTCCTCGGCTTTCCAGTAGTCGAGTTGCAGCCGGATGCCGCGCATGCCCGCGCGCTGCAGCAGCATGGCATCGTCGTCGTCGTGCGTGCGGTTTGCGCTGCCGGCGAGCGTCCGGCGTGAGCGGCGTCGGGCGACGTCGTCGCCGACGATCGCATCGGGCCGCGAACGCGTGCGCTTGCCGCGTGCGTTCGCAGGCGTCGCGGCGGGGGCGCGTTTGACGACGGTCGACATGAGAGCCGTGGAGCCGCGGGGCCGCGAGCCGGCTACTGGCTCAACACCCATTGCACGAGTTGGTGCGCATCGTCGGCGGACAGCGGGCCGCCGCGATCCTCGGCCGACGGCATGGGCGTGTCGCCCCAGTGCGCGCGGCCGCCCACGCGCAGCTTGCGTTCCAGTTCCGCGGCGGCCGCCGGATCGCCGCGATACCGCTGTGCGATCTCGTGGAACGACGGCCCGAGGAATGCCTGGTCGGACGTATGGCAGAACATGCAGTGCTGCGCGTTGACGAGGTCGGTCGGCTCGGGCGCGGCGGTCTGCGCGGCGGCCGGGCCGGCCGTCGCGGCGATCAGGCAGAAGGCGAGGCAACGCAGGCGTTTCATGTGTTTCCTTGTCCGGATCGGGTGGGGCATCGGGTCGCCGGGTGCAATCAGGAGACGACCTCGTCGAGCGGGCGGCGCGGCGAATGCGGCGTATGCGGGCCGCGTCCGACCCGCAGCAGCAATTGCGGCTCGCCGTGCAGCCCGAGCGTGCGGCGCAGGTGGGCGCGCAGTTCGGCCGTCTCGATCGGCTGGTTCAGGTACGACGCCGTATGGCCCGCGCGCGCCGCGACGAGCAGGATGCGCTCCAGCGCCTGCCCGGCGGCGAGCCATGCGTCGCGATCGTCGCGCGCGGTCGAGATGCAGACGATCAGCGGGGAGGCGCCGACGAGCTGGTGATGCAGCGCGGCCAGCCCGTTGCCGAGATCGAATGTCCGTACCGCCATCGTCACGACGGGGGCCGCGAAGTCCAGCAACGCCGGCACGCCGGCCGCGAACGCCGGCATGCCGTCGACGTGCCGGCGCGGATCGATCCAGCTCGCCAGCTCGCGCCGGAAGCGCGGGTCCGCGAATTGCTGCTGATCGGCTTGCGCAACCAGCTCGGCGACCCGCGCGCGATGCGCGACCGAGTCGATGCACGCGACTTCGGCGCCTTCCGCGACGCCGGCCGCGATCAGTTCGCGCTGGATCTCGTCCGGCACGGCGGTCGATTCGAACGGCGCGCGGGTCGTGACGCGCTCCGTAATGGCCTCGAACAGCGCACCGAGGGCCGGGTCGGCATAGCCGTCGTCGCATACCCGCACCAGCGCGAGGAGATCGGGATCGACGTCGGAAGGATAGGTGTTGATCGTGTGCGCGAGCCCGGCGTGCGCGAGTGCGACGCGCAGGTTGAGCAGCGCCGCGCCGCAGCTGATGATCAGCTCGCGGTCGAACGGATCGACCACCGGCAACGCGCGCGCGCGGTCCGCGCAGACCGCGATCGTCGGCCCGTCGACGATGAATCGCCACGGCTGCGAATTGTGGCTGGACGGGGCCAGTATCGCGCAGGCCAGCAGCGACCTCAGGTGGGCGTCGGGGCGGGTGCTTGCGGCAAGAGGGGGAACGGATATCATGCGGGCATCTCCAGGTCGCCGCGGCGGCGGCATTGCGCCATTTCATCGTGTCAGCAACCGGCCGGCGGCCGTTGACCCACGTCAAGCGCGCGTCATCGGGCCGTGCATGCGCTGCTGCGGGCGACTAGCCTTGAATGCGAAGCGCGCGATCGCGCGGGGAGGCGGGCATGCTTGCGATGACGTTTGACGGCACGACGCCGCATTTGCGCGAGGCGCATGTGCCGGACCCGTTGCCGGCGGCGGGACAGTTGCTGATCGACGTGCACGCATGCGGCGTCTGCCGGACCGATCTCCACGTCGTCGACGGCGAGCTTGCGCATCCGAAGCTGCCGCTGATCCCGGGGCACGAAATCGTCGGCACCGTGCGCGCGCTCGGCGCGGGCGTGACGGGTTTTTCCGTCGGCGACCGGGTGGGCGTGCCGTGGCTCGGCTCGACGTGCGGCGAGTGCGCGTATTGCGCGTCCGGCCGCGAAAATCTCTGCGACCGCCCGGGATTCACCGGTTATACGATCGACGGCGGCTATGCCGAATGCACCGTCGCCGACCACCGGTATTGCGTGCACCTGCCGCGGCGCTACGGCGACCTCGAGGCCGCGCCGCTGCTGTGCGCCGGCCTGATCGGCTACCGGACCCTGCGCATGGCCGGCGATGCGCGCCGCGTCGGCATCTACGGCTTCGGCGCGGCGGCTCATCTCGTCGCGCAGGTCGCGCATCGCGAGGGGCGCAAGGTGTTCGCGCTGACGAAGCCCGGCGATACCGTCGCGCAGCAGCTCGCGCGGTCGCTGGGCGCGGCCTGGGCCGGCGGCAGCGACGAGGCGCCGCCGGAGCCGCTCGACGCCGCGCTGATCTTCGCGCCGGTGGGCGCGCTCGTGCCGGCCGCGCTGCGCGCGCTCGACAAGGGCGGGATCGTCGTATGCGGCGGCATCCACATGAGCGACATCCCCGGCTTCCCGTATGCGTGGCTGTGGGGCGAACGCCGCATCGCGTCGGTGGCCAACCTGACGCGCGCGGATGCCGCCGGATTCATGCGGATCGCCGATGCGATGCCGTTGCGGGTCGAGGCCGTGCGCTACGCGCTGGCCGACGCGAACCGCGCGCTCGACGATCTGCGCGCGGGGCGGGTGTCGGGGGCGGCGGTGCTGGGCATGCGCGGCTGAGCCGTGCGCCCGCTCGCCGCCGGATCAGATCCGTGCGAGGCCTTCCGGATCGACGATGCGGATCTGCTTGCCTTGCGCGGCGACGAGGCCGTTGTGCTGGAACTTCGACAGCATGCGGCTGACCGTCTCGAGCTTCATCCCGAGATACTCGCCGATCTCGTCGCGCGTCATCCGCAGCACGAATTCGGCGGCGGAGTAGCCGCGCGCCTTGAAGCGGGCGGACAGGTTCAGCAGGAACGCGGCCACGCGCTGCTCGGCGCTCATCGTGCCGAGCAGCAGCATCAGCGCCGATTCGCGGACGATCTCGCCGCCCATCATCTGGTACACGTGATGCTGCATCGACCGCACCTCGCGGCACAGCTGCTCGAGCTGGCCGAACGGAATGATGCACACCGTGCTGTCCTCGAGCGCGATCGCGTCGCCGTTGTGGCGGCCGTCGTGCACGCCGTCGAGGCCGAGCGATTCGCCGACGATCTGGAAGCCGGTGATCTGCTCGTCGCCGTCGCGATGCATCACGACGGTCTTGAACGATCCGGTGCGCACCGCATAGATGCTGCTGAAGGCGTCGCCCGCGCGAAACAGCGTTTCGCCGCGCCTGACGTGGCGCGTCGTGCAGATCATCGCGTCGACCCGCGCGAAATCGGCGGGCGTCAGTTCCTGGGGCATGCAGACGGTGCGCAGCGTGCAGGACGAGCAGCGCGACGACGTGCGCTTCGGCTGGTCGGTTCGCTGGACCGGATGCAGCGGAATGAAGGGGCGTAACGGCACGTTCGTCGGGACATCGGCATGGCTCGGCATGATCTGCTCCGTTGGGTGGTGGCCGCGCATGGCATGGGCACGGTTGCGCTGGCCGCCGTACAGGCGGGAGGGAGGTCGCCGCCCTCGTCTGGTCGGCGCCGCATGGGGGCGGCGCAACGGCGATGCCGTCGTGACTGGACGGCATCGCCGGGCTGCTCCGGGAGGCGCGCGTTCGTTTTGCTTGATGGTGAGTATGGACGGGCGGCCGCGCGATTGAAATCAGCGGAGCTTGAAGATGCGGTAAGTGATCGGGAAGGCGTGTAGGGCAATTCCTACAAGGGTGCGGCGGTTTGACGCGCTCAACCCGCGTCGGGGTCGTCGAACAGCGTGTGACGCATCGCATAGCGCACGAGCGCCGTGTCGTTCGGCAACTGCATCTTCTCGAGTATCCGCGTCTTGTACGTGCTGACGGTCTTGACGCTGACGCCGAGCGCCTGGGCGATTCCGGAAATCGACTCGCCGGCGGTGACGCGCCGGAACACGTCGAACTCGCGGTCGGACAGGCGCTGGTGCGGCAGCAGATCGGTCGGCTCGTTGAGACTCTGCGCGAACTGCTCGGCCATCGTCAGGCTGACGTAGACGCCGCCGGCCGCGATCCTGGTCAGCGCCGCGACCAGCTCGGCGCTGGCGCTTTCCTTGGTCATGTAGCCGGACGCGCCGGCGCGGAACGCGCGCACCGCGTATTGCTGCTCGGCGTGCATCGTCAGCACGAGGATCTGCAAGGCCGGTTTCTCGTCCTTGATCTGTCTGATGAGTTCGATACCGTTGCGGCCCGGCATCGACAGGTCGAGCACCAGCACGTTCGCCGCGGCGTCGCGCGCGAGCGCGAGCGTGGAAGCGCTGTCGCACGCTTCGCCGGCGACCTCGAAGCCGCTGGCGTTCTGCAGGATGTGCCGCAGGCCGTCCCTGACGAGGGTGTGGTCGTCGGCGATGAGTACCCGGATCATGGCAATGCGTCCTTCGCCGGATCGCGTGGCGCGGCCCACGCGGCGGCCTTCGTCGAACCTGTTCGCGGACGGGCGCCCGCCATTGTCCGGCGATCGGCGGCCGTCATGATGGCCGCCGCCGATGACCGGACGATGTCCGTCGTCGTCGGGGCGGGATCGGCACGGTATCCGGCGCCCCAACGGGAAGGAGATGGTGCGCCCGTTGCCGGCGCTCGCCAATCGGGACCGATGCGGAGGGGCGGCGCGCCGTCGGACGTCGGCAGCGGCTGTATCGACCGGCGCGCGCACGCCGCCGCGTGCGGGGTGGACCTGATCGCGATGGAGGCGCATGGCCGCCGCGGCATGCGCTGCGCGCTGTCAGGCAGCGTGGCCGAATTGCTGGCGGACAGCGCACCGCGGATCGGCCGGCGCCGGTCGTGCGGGAGGGGACCGGCGCCGGCGCAGCGGCGCGGTGATGCACGAGGCGGCTGTGGGCGGCCGCCCCGGTTGCGTTCGCCGGGTGTCAGTGAGACAGCAGGACCGGCACCGTCATCGTCTCGAGGATCGTGCGCGTCGCGCCGCCCAGCACGCGTTCGTGCGCGCGGGTGTGACTGTACAGGCCCATCACGAGCAGGTCCGCATGCAGGTCGGTCGCCCGGTTCAGCAGCGTCGCGCCCACGCCGACCGCCCGCTCGCGTGGCGTCGCCGAGAACGACGCGCGCACGCCGTGCCGTTCGAGATACGCGGCCACGTCGACGCCCGCCGGCGTCCTGTCCGGATCGGGCTGCCCGCGCACGACCGTCTCGACGTTGACGAAGCGCGCCCGCGCGAGCAGCGGCAGCGCATCGGCCACCACGCGCGCGGCTTCGCGTCCGCCGTCCCAGCCGATCAGCACGTTCTCGCCGAACGTGCGCACGTCGCCGGCATACGGCACGACGATCGCCGGGCGGCCGCTGGCCATCACGACGTCCTCGATGAAATGGCGCGCCACATAGGTCATCCGGTCGTCGGGATCTTCCTGGCCCAGGATCAGCAGGTCCGCATGTCGCGCATGCAGGATCGCGGCGTCGGTCGCGTTGCCCGCCGGCGCCTGCCACTCGACGCTGCGCCCCGCGCGTTCGGCGGCCGTCAGGAAGCGCGTTTCCGCGTCCTTGCAGCGCTGGTCGCACAGGCGCTCGTAGACGGCCAGCTTCAGCGGCTCGTCGGGCCGCCGCAACGGCTCGAAGAGGTCCTGGCAGACCACGTAGAGACCGATCAGGTGCGCGTTCCAGCGCGCCGCGAGTTCGAGGGCGAGGTCGACGCGCGTCGCGCAGCGTTCGCTGTCGTCGAGGTGGACGAGCAGGGTCTTGTAGCTCATGACGGCTCCTTTTCGGTCGAGGCGGCGGCCGTTTCGGCAGGGTGCGCCGCCGGGCAGTTCGCCGGAATCATCAGCACCGGGCGCGGGGACAGGCGCAGCACGCGCTCGGCCACGCTGCCGAGGAACAGGCGCTGAAAACCGCGCCGGCCGTGCGTGCCCATCACGATCAGGTCGGCCTTGAGCTCGTCGGCCAGGCCGACGATCCGGTGCGGGACGTCCTCGCCCGCCGGCGCGACGTCGACAATCTGCGGCGTGCCGGCCACGTCGCGCGCCTTCATGCGTCGCGCGGCGTCGTCGGTCACGCGCAGCCCTTCCTCGCGAAACGCGTCGATCAGGATCGACGGGTCGTAGCCGTACGTGTCGTAGGCCGGCACGAGGAAGTCGACGACGTAGACGGGCGTCAGCCGCGCACCCGTCTCGGACGCGAGCGTCAGCGCGGCATCGAGGGCGCGGGACGACGTGTCGCTGCCGTCGAGCGCCACCAGAATGTTCGAGTACATGGCGTTTCCCCTGTACGGATGTCGATGCACCCATCATCGGCGCGCGCGGGTCGATCGCGCTGATCTGGATCAAGCCTGGATCAAGCGCCGCGGCGGCCGCGCGGCACGCGCGCCGCATCGCGGCATCGCGGCATCGCGGCATCGCGGCATCGCGACATCGCGACATCGCGACATCGCGACATCGCGACATCGCGACATCGCGACATCGCGACATCGCCGTCGACCGCCGGCGCCGCGAAACGTGCACCGCCCCGCGCGGCGCAATGCGCGGGCGCAGGCGGCGCGTTCAGTGCGACATCAGCACCGGCAGCGTCATCGACGCGAGCACCGTGCGCGTGGCGCCGCCCATCGCCAGCTCGCGCCAGCGCGAGTGGCCGTAGGCGCCCATCACGAGCAGGTCCGACCCCGTTTCGTAGGCGCGCGACAGCAGCGTGTCGCCGACCGGCGCGCCCGCGCCGGCGTCGATGTCGAGCACGTTCACGTCGGGCGCGTGGCGCGCCAGCATCAACGCGGCGTCGGCGGCCGGAATGCGCGTGGCCGCCGCTTCCGACGCGCCGTCGACCACGGCGACGACCGTCGTGCGCTTCGCATGCGCGAGAAAGGGGATCGCGTCGTGCGCGGCGCGGGCGGCTTCGCGGCTGCCGTCCCACGCGACCATCACCCGTTCGCCGACCGACGGGAAGGTGCCGGTGTACGGGACGAACAGCACCGGGCGCCCCGCGGTCAGCACGAGGTTCTCCGGAAACTGGTCGTCGATGAAGGTCTCGGGATCGTTCGGGTCGCTCTGGCCGGCGATCACGAGGTCGGCCAGGCGCGCGGCGCGCGGCACGGCCAGATTGGCGCGCTCGTCCGCGCGGACCCACGCGGCCGGCACCTTCGCGCGGGCCGCTTCCGCATGGAACAGGCGCTCCAGCGCGGCGAGCCGTTCGTCGCGCTGCTCCCGATGCGCGCGGAAATAATCGGCGGAACCGGCCATCACGTAGAACGAATGGGGTTCGGGCGTGTAGACCGCGAACAGCCCGGTCAGGTGTGCGCCGAAGTGACGGGCGAGACGCAGTGCGAACTCGAGGCGCGCATGCGCACGGGTACTCGTATCGAGGTGGACGACCATGCTCTTGTAGCTCATCGGAATCGCTCCATCGACGGGAGATCCGCCGGTGCAATCCAGTCTACGAAGCGGGCTGTCCGCGCGCTTGACTCAGATCAACGGGCGCCGCGCGCCGCGGCCGCACAGTGAAGCGGTCGCGATGCCGATGCCGGGCAGGCGGCGCAAGTCGGATGCGAACCCATGGACCGGATCGAAGGAGGGAAGACGATGAGCCCCCACGCGTTGACGACGCCGAACGACGCCTGCCGCGCAGGCTGCGATCTCGCGTTGCGCATGGCCGCGCTGGAGCGCGACTGGCGGCATGAATGGCATGCCCTGGCCGGGCGGCGCATCGAACGGGATCGCGACGCGGTGCACCGGCTGCAGCAGGCGCTCGCGGACACGCAGGAGTGGACGGCCTTCGGCGATGCGGCGAGCCAGGTGTGGCGCGACTACGCGATCGCCAGCGTCGCGATCTGGCAGGACGCCGTCGAGCTGTGCATGCGCGGGCAGTTCGAGCGGGCCGGCGCATGGCGCACATGGCTGCGCGACTACGGCGCCGCCGCGCTGTCGCGCGGCCAGACCGACTGGCTGCCCGATCTCGGGCGGCTGGCCGTGGTCAACGAGGCGAGCATGCCGTGGCGGGACTGGATGGCCGCGTTCGAGCTCGGCATCGCCGAAGCCGCCGACGCGCGCGACGGGGCTGCCGCCGTGCGGCGTCTCGGCGGCGGCGGAGCCGCGCAGGAGCACGATCATGTCCGCTGAGCGCGTCGCGTTCGTCACGGGCGGGATGGGCGGCCTCGGCGCCGCGATCAGCCGCCGCCTGCACGAGGCCGGCATGAAGGTGGCGGTGTCGCACACCGAACGCAACGACCACGTCGCAACCTGGCTCACGCGCGAACGCGAGGCGGGCCGCACGTTTCATGCGTACGAGGTCGACGTCGCCGACTACGATTCGTGCCAGCACTGCGCGGCGCGCGTGCTGGCCGAGTTCGGCCGCGTCGACGTGCTCGTCAACAATGCCGGCATCACGCGCGACGCCACCTTCGTGAAGATGACCAAGGGCATGTGGGATGCGGTGCTGCGCACCAATCTCGACAGCATGTTCAACATGACGAAGCCGTTCGTGCCCGGCATGATCGACGCCGGCTTCGGGCGGATCGTGAACGTCGGCTCCGTGAACGGTGAGCGGGGCGCGTACGGGCAGGCGAACTACGCGGCCGCGAAGGCCGGCATCCACGGCTTCACGAAGGCGCTGGCGCTCGAACTCGCGCGGCACCGCATCACCGTCAACACGGTGGCGCCGGGCTACCTGGCCACCGCGATGCTCGAATCGGTGCCGCAGGACGTGCTCGACACGAAGATCCTGCCGCAGATTCCGGCCGGGCGTCTCGGCGAACCGGACGAAATCGCCGCGCTCGTCGCGTTCCTGTGTTCCGATGCGGGCGCGTTCGCGACCGGCGCGGAATTCGACGTCAACGGCGGCATGTACATGCGATGAAAGCCGCCGTCATCCGCACGCCGCTCCCGCGCGAATCGGGGCCGCCGCCGAATCGGGACGGGCAGGCGCCGGGTCGGGCCGAAGGCCCGGCGGGCGCGCTGTCGCCGGCCGAGCAGTGGAACCGCGCGACGCATGCGAACGTCGCGGCGCTGACCTTCGGGCTGTCGCCCGCGTCGCTGGCGCTGGCCGTGCTCGACTGGGGCGCGCATCTGGCCGTGGCGCCGGGCAAGTGCTTCGAGCTGGCGATGCAGGCCTGGCTGACAGCAGCGCCGACGATGGTGACGACAGCGACAGCGACGGCGACGGCGACGGCGACGGCGGACGCCGGCGCGGCGATCGATGCGGACGCCGACGGGCTGGCCGTGCATGCCGGCGACGCCGATCCGCGTTTCGCCGCGCCCGAGTGGGCCGGCTGGCCGTTTCGCGCGTATCGCGACGGCTTCCTGTCGATCCAGCGCTGGTGGCGCGATGCGACGCGCGGCGTGCCGGGCGTCGAGCGGCACCATGAGGCGCTGGTCGGCTTCGCCGCGCGTCAATGGCTCGACGCCTGCTCGCCCGGCAATTTCCTGGCGACCAATCCGGTCGCGCTCGACGCGACGCTGCGCAGCGGCGGCGCGAATCTCGCGGCCGGCGCCCGGCACTGGCTCGACGACGCGAACGCGCTGATCGATCGCGCGTGCGGCACGCGTAAGCGCGACGCCCGGGCGTATCTGCCGGGGCGCGACGTGGCGATCACGCCGGGCCGGGTCGTGTGGCGCAACGCGCTGTGCGAGCTGCTGCAGTACGACCCGGCGACGCCCCGCGTGGCGCGCGAGCCGATCCTGATCGTGCCGTCGTGGATCATGAAGTACTACATCCTCGATCTGCAGCCGCATCATTCGCTGATCCGCTTCCTGGTCGAGTCCGGCCATACCGTGTTTGCCGTGTCGTGGCGCAACCCCGGCGGGGAGGCGCGCGATCTCGGGCTCGACGACTATCTGCGCGACGGCTGCCTGGCCGCGCTCGACGCCGTCCGGTCGATCTGCGGCGAGCCCGTCCACGCGACCGGCTACTGCCTCGGCGGCACGCTGCTGGCGATCGGCGCGGCGGCGCTCGCGCGCGACGGGCGGCAACACGAAGCACTGCGATCCGTCACGTTGCTGGCGGCCGAGACCGATTTCAGCGAACCCGGCGAGCTGGGCCTGTTCATCGACGCGAGCGAACTGTCCGCGCTCGATGCGCTGATGTGGCGGCAGGGCTACCTGGATGGCGCGCAGATGTCGGCCGCGTTCGAGCTGCTGAACGCGCGCGACCTGATCTGGTCGCGGATGATGAGCGAATACCTGCTCGGCAAGCGCACCAAGCCGAACGACCTGATGTCGTGGAATGCGGACACCACGCGCATGCCGTATCGCATGCATACCGAATACCTGACGCAGCTGTTCCTCGACAACGATCTCGCCGCCGGCCGCTACTGCGTCGACGGGCGGCCGGTCGCGTTGTCGGATCTCGACGTGCCGACCTTCGCGGTCGGCACCGAGCGCGACCACGTGTCGCCGTGGCGCTCCGTCTACAAGCTGCACCTGCTGACGCATCACGCATTGACCTTCGTGCTGACGGCGGGCGGCCACAACGCGGGCATCGTGTCGGAGCCCGGTCATGCGGGACGCCACTACCGCTGCGCGACCCGCGAAGCCGGCGCGCCGTATCGCAGTCCGCACGATTTCGTGCGCGACACGCCGGTGGTCGACGGATCGTGGTGGACGTGCTGGCGCGACTGGCTGCACGCCCGCTCGTCGGGCGACGTGCCGGCCCGCACGCCGGCCGCCGGACTCGCCGCCGCGCCCGGCACGTATGTGCTCGAAACCTAAACGGGCGCGTGCCGCCGGAGCATCCGGCTGCACGCGCCGGCCCCGCCGGTTGCCGCGCGCGGGCGCTCAACGCGGCACTGCCGCCCGCCCGCGAATGCGCGGCGACGCCGGCCGGCATGCGCCGGTCCCGATGAACGAACGCATCACCTTTTCGATGGAGCAATCACGATGAAAGCACTCGTCTACCACGGCCCCGGGCACAAGGCGCTCGAGGAACGGCCCCGGCCCGAACTGCAGTCGCCCACCGACGCGATCGTCCGCGTGACGCGCACGACGATCTGCGGCACCGACCTGCACATCCTCAAGGGGGATGTGCCGACCTGCGAACCCGGCCGCATTCTCGGCCACGAGGGCGTCGGGGTCGTCGACCAGGTCGGCGCGGCGGTCGACGCGCTGAAGCCGGGCGATCACGTGCTGATTTCCTGCATCTCGTCGTGCGGCCGCTGCGAATATTGCCGCCGCGGCCTGTACTCGCACTGCACGACGGGCGGCTGGATCCTCGGGAACAAGATCGACGGCACGCAGGCCGAGTATGTCCGCATCCCGCATGCGCAGACGAGCCTCTACCGGATTCCGCCGGGCGCGGACGAGGACGCGCTCGTGATGCTGTCCGACATCCTGCCGACCGGGTTCGAATGCGGCGTGCTGAACGGCAAGGTGCAGCCGGGCTGCTCGGTCGCGATCGTCGGCGCGGGCCCGATCGGGCTGGCGGCGTTGCTGACCGCGCAGTTCTACTCGCCCGCGCGGATCATCATGATCGATCCGGACAGCAACCGGCTGGACGTGGCGCGGCGCTTCGGCGCGACCGACTGCCTCGACGGGCGCAGCGGCGAGCCGGTGGCGGAAGTGATGAAGCTGACCGACGGCGTCGGCGTGGATTGCGCGATCGAGGCGGTCGGCATTCCGGCGACGTTCGAGATGTGCACGTCGCTCGTGGCGCCGGGCGGCGTGGTCGCGAACGTCGGCGTGCACGGCGTCAAGGCCGACCTGCACCTCGAGAAGCTGTGGGATCGCAACATCTCGATCACGACGCGGCTGGTCGACACGGTCAGCACGCCGATGCTGCTGAAGACCGTGAGCGCCGGGCGTCTCGATCCGAACCACCTGATCACGCACCGGTTCTCGCTCGGCGACGTCGAGCGTGCGTACGACACGTTCAGCCGCGCGGCGCAGACCCATGCGCTGAAGGTCATCATCGAAGTCGGCTGACGGCGTATGGCGTATGGCGTATGGCGTATGGCGTATGGCGGGAACCGCGTGCGATGTCCGGTTCCCGCCGCGCCGGGTGTGCGTTGTCGTCAGGATGAAAGCACGGCAGGGGCCTGCGTGCCGCCGGAGTCGATCGCGTCGAGATCGACGCACTGCGCGTACTCCGGCACCTCGCACGGCCAGTGCAGCCGCTCCGCGATGCGCCGCCGCAACGCATCGGCCGCCGCCGGTTCGCCGTGCGTGACGAAGGTCCGCACGGGCGCGCGCTGCATCGTGCCGAGCCAGCGGAGAATCTCCTCGTAGTCGGCATGCGCGGAGAGTGCCGCGATCGATTCGACCTGCGCGCGCACGCGCACGTACTCGCCGTGAATCTTCAGCGTCGGCTCGTGCGCGGCCAGTGCCGCGCCGCGCGTGCCGGCCGCCTGGTAGCCGACCAGCGCGATCGTGTTGCGTGCGTCGGGCGCGTAGCGGCTCAGGTGGTGCAGCACGCGGCCGCCCGTCGCCATCCCGCTGCCGGCGATGATGACCATCGGGCCGCGATGGTCGGCGATCGCCTTCGACTGCTCGACCGACCGGATCATCGTCGCCGCCTGGCCGAGCGCGTTCGCTTCGGACAGGGTCAGCCGGTGTTCGAGGAGATGGTGGCGATAGATCTCGGTCACGTCGGTCGCCATCGGGCTGTCGACGAACACCGGGACGCGCGCCATCCGGCCGGACGCCTTCAGGCGTGCGATGTAGTGCAGGATTTCCTGCGCGCGGCCGACGGTGAAGCACGGCATCACGACGACACCGCCGCGCGCGAAGGTCTTGTCGAACAGCGCGGCCAGTTCGCTTTCGGGGTCCGAATCCGGATGCAGCCGGTCGCCGTACGTCGATTCGACGACCAGGTAGTCCGCATGCGCGGGCGGCAGCGGCGGCTGCATGATCGGGTCGCGATAGCGGCCGAGATCGCCCGAGAACGCGAGCACCTTGTGATCCCAGTGCACCACGACGCTCGCCGCGCCGAGGATGTGCCCGGCCGGCAGCAGGCGGAACGCCAGGTCGCCGCCCAGCGCGGTGCACTCGTCGAAGGCGACGGGCGTCAGCAGGTGCAGCGCGCGCTGCGCGTCGTCCAGCGTGTAGAGCGGTTGCGCCGGATGATGCTTCGAATAGCCGTGGCGGTTCGCGAACTCGGCTTCCTCCTCCTGCAGCCGCGCGCTGTCGCGCAGCATGATGTCGCAGAGTTCGGCCGTGGCCGTCGTGCAGTACACCGGCCCGCGAAACCCGTCGCGCGCCAGCACCGGAAGATAGCCGGTGTGGTCGATGTGCGCGTGCGTGAGCACGACCGCGTCGAGCGTGCCGGGCGCGAGCGGCAGCGGGCGCCAGTTGCGCAGCCGCAGGTTCTTCGTGCCCTGGAACAGGCCGCAGTCGACCAGCACGCGCCGGTTGCCGTGCTCGATCAGGTACTTCGAGCCGGTCACGGTTTCGGTCGCGCCGAGAAAGGTCAGTTTCATGGATCGCCTCGCCGGCAAGGGGAGCAGTGAATCGATTACAGCGCGGACGAACCCGGAACGGTTGATGGAAATCAGGAATTGCCGGATTCGGCGGCAGGAAGGGCGCGGTTCGCGTCGTGGCGCGTCGCCGCGCCGGCTTGACGCCGGTCAACGTCCGGGCCGGGCGGTGGCATGATAGTGATTGCATGCGCGAATGCGATGTCGTGACCCCGCTGTCCGCGCATGCCGCGTACGCAACGCGCGGCGGGATCACGACGCTTTCGGAGCGGACTCATCATGACGTTGATCGCCAACCTGGACGGCGCGCGGACCGGCTACCGGCTGTGCTTCGTCCGCCGGCCCTGGGCGTGGTTCACCTGTCTGCCGCTCGACCTGCAATGCGGCGAACGCTGGGCCGACGCGCCTTACCAGGACGCCGCGCAACCCCCTTACAGCGATTCGCGCGCGCAGCTGCTGCGCGTGGCGTTCGACGCGCCGCGCCTGCTGACGCCCGAAGCCGGGCGCCACGGGCACGCGTGGAGCGTCGAGCAGATCAACGGCGGCGCGGTGCCGTGGCTGCGCAGCGAGGAATTCGTCGACGCGATGAAGCTGGCCGTGCCGGCCGGCGCGACGCTCACCGAATTCGTCGAGACGATCGAGGCCGCCGGCGGCACCGTCTACGGCCCGCTCGGCTGGGCTGAGCTGCCGCCGTGGCAGCAGCCCGGCATCGTGACGCCTGCCGGAACGGGCTGAGCGCCCGCGCAGGCGTTTCAGCCGGCGTCGCTCCAGCCGCCGCCGGGTGCGACGAACACGACGTAGAACGCGACGCTTCCCGCAGCCGCAGCCGCAGCCGCAGCCGCCGCGCGACCGCCGGCAGCCACGCCAGGGCCGGCCTGGCCGTATTGACTGTCGGCGACCGGAAGCGGCCCGTAGCCTTCGCTTCCCGCGTCGCAGCCGGCCTGCGCGAGCGCCAGTGCGTCGCGTGCCGATCCCCGGCGCGCTCGATCCGCGTCGACGGACTCCGCATCGACGGACGAACCCGCGCGCCGCGCGGGCGATCGGACGATTACGCCATCTGGCCGATCGTCTTCCGGAACCGCATCAGCGACAGCGCGAACAGCGCGCATCCGATCGCGAACAGCACCGCGAACTGCATCCAGACCGCGTCGAGGCCCGCGCCCCGATACAGGATGCGTTGCGCCAGCTCGACGAAATGCGTGGTCGGCGCGGCCAGCATGATGTCCTGGACGGCCAGCGGCATGCTTTCGCGCGGCGTGAGCCCGCCCGACAGCAACTGCAGCGGCAGCAGCACGAGCACCAGCAGCATGCCGAACTGCGGCATGCTGCGCACGAGCGTCGCGAGAAAGATGCCCATCGACGTCGTCGCGAACAGGTGCAGCGCCATCCCGGCGACGAACAGCGGGATCGACCCCGGAATCGGAACGTGCAGCGCGCCGTTCACGACCAGCGTCAGCGACGCGACGGCCGCCACCGTGACGACCAGCCCCATCGACCACACCTTCGCGAGCATGATTTCCGCGGCGGTCACCGGCATCACCAGCAGATGCTCGATCGTGCCGTGCTCGCGCTCGCGGATCAGCGCGGCCCCGGTGAGGATCATCGACAGCATCGTCACGTTGTTGATCAGCTCCATCAGCGCGCCGAACCACACTTCGTCGAGATTCGGGTTGAAGCGCATCCGCAGCGCCAGATCGACCGGAGGCAACGACGCGCCGCGATAGCGCCGCACGAACGCGTCGATCTCGCCCGACACGATCTGCTGGACGTATCCCGCGCCGGTAAACGCCTGGGTCATGCGGGTCGCGTCGACGTTGAGCTGGATCGTCGCAGGGCGGCCGGCGAGCACGTCGCGCTGGAAATCCGGCGGAATGTCGAGCGAGAACGTGTAGTCGCCGTTGTCGAGGCCGCGATCGGCCGCGCGCGCGTCGACCAGCGGGGGCGGCGCGAACTGCGGCGGGAAGAACGCCGCGGCGATCCGCGCGGACAGCGGCGAGGCGTCCTCGTCGACGAGCGCGATCGGCACCTTGTGCAGCGTCTCCGGGCGCGCGGTGGCGGCGACGTAGATCGACGCGCTGAACGTGTAGACGATGAGCGCGAGCAGGATCGGGTCGCGCGCGAGGCTCCAGAGTTCCTTGACCCCGAGCCGGAAAATGACGAGCAGGCGCGACATGGTCAGCGCTCCTGTTTGCGCAGCAGGATGCCGGTCATGACCAGGATGACCGGCGCCGCCGCGAGCAGCGGCCAGAACTGCGACGACAGGTCGCCGAAGCCGAGCGCCTTGTTGAACACCCCGCGGCTGATCGCGAGCATGTAGGTGGCCGGATAGACCGTGCCGACCCACTTGCCGGCGCCTTCCAGCGACGACAGCGGCGTGAGCAGCCCCGAGAACTGCACGACGGGTATCAGCGTGCCGACGATCGTCATGAAGATCGCGGCGATCTGGCTGCGCGTGAAGGTCGACGCGAACAGCCCGATGCCGGTGGCCACCACGTTGAAAATCAGCACGGCGGCCGCGAGCGTCATGAAGCTGCCCTTGATCCGCACGCCGAACGCGACGTCCGCCAGCACGACCATCAGCAGGAAGTTCAACATGGCCAGCATCACGTAGGGCGCCTGCTTGCCGAGCAGGAATTCGGCCCGCGTGACGGGCGTCACGTACAGGTTGACGATCGACCCCAGCTCGCGTTCGCGGACCACGGCGAGCGCCGTCAGCATCGCGGGCAGCATCAGCAGCAGCATCGGCATGATGGCCGGAATCATCGCGGGCAGGCTCCTGACGTCGGGGTTGTAGCGATAGCGCACGGCGATCTCGACCGCCGGGGCGAGCGACGCGCCGAGCCGGCGCTTCGCCTGGTCGCGCAGCCAGTTCTCGTGCATGCCGGCGACGTAGCCGCGGATCGTCTCGGCGCGCATCGGCATCGCGCCGTCGACCCACGCGCCGATCTCGACGCGCCGGCCGTGCGCGACGTCGCGGGCGAACCCGGGCGGAATCTCGATCGCGAGCGACAACTGGCCGTTGCGCATGCGCCGGTCGATGTCGCGCTCGTCCGCAAGCGGCGCGCGCGGCACGAAGTAGCGGGAGCCGGCGAGATTCTGCGCATAGTCCTGGCTCAGGATCGACTGGTCCCGGTCGAGCACCGCGAACGTCAGGTTGTCGACGTCGAGACTGATGCCGATGCTGATGACGCACATCAGGACCAGCGATCCGAACAGCGCGAGCGTCGCGCGCAGCCGGTCGCGGCGCAGCTCCAGCACTTCGCGCCACAGGTAGCTGCCCGCCCGCGCCGCGCTGAACCACGGGCCGGCGCGGCCGGCGCCGCCGTCCGTGCCGGCTTCGGCGCCCGGTTCGGCGCTCGTTGCGTCGGCAGGCGGCGCGGCGAGCCAGCCCGCGTCGTCGTCGGCGTCCGTCGGGACGCTGTCCGCGCGCTGCGCATCGGTCAGGTACGCGATGAACGCCTCTTCGAGCGTGCCGGCGCCGCGCGTGCGGACGAGTTCTGCCGGTGCGGCGCTGGCGAGCACGCGGCCCGCGTGCATCAGCGAGATGCGGTCGCAGCGCTCGGCTTCGTTCATGAAGTGCGTCGAAATGAAGATCGTGACGCGATCGTGCCGCGCAAGCTCGATCATCAGCCGCCAGAAATCGTCCCGTGCGACCGGATCGACGCCGGACGTCGGCTCGTCGAGGATCAGCAGCTCGGGCTTGTGCACCATCGCCACCGCGAGCGACAGCCGCTGCCGCATGCCGAGCGGCAGGCGCTCGGGCAGCGCGTCGAGCGCGCCGGCCAGCCCGAAGCGCTCGACCATCTCGGCGACCCGCGCCGGCACGTCCGCCTCCGGCACGCCGAACAGGCGCGCATGCAGCACGAGGTTCTGCCGCACGGTCAGCTCGCCGTACAGCGAGAACCCTTGCGACATGTAGCCGACCCGCCGGCGCGTGTCGATATCGTCCGCGGCGACCGGCCGCCCGAACAGCGTGGCCGTGCCCTCGGACGCGGGCAGCAGGCCCGTGAGCATCTTCATCGTGGTCGACTTGCCGCAGCCGTTGGAGCCGAGGAAGCCGAAGATCTCGCCGCGCCGGATCCGCAGGCTCACGTGATCGACCGCGACGAAATCGCCGAACCGCATCGTCAGCCCGTCGGCCTCGATCGCGTAGCCGGCGGCGTCGTCGGGCTGAAACGGCGCGATCCGGATCGGCTGGTGCCCGCGCCGCTGCTCGTCCGGGAGCAGCGCGACGAACGCGTCCTCGAGCGTGGCGCACCCGGTGCGGGCCAGCAGCTCGTCGGGGCTGCCGGTGGCCAGCACCCGGCCGGCATCCATCGCGATCAGCCGGTCGAAGCGCCGCGCCTCGTCCATGTAGGCGGTCGCGACCAGCACGCTCATCGCCGGCCGCGCGGCGCGAATGCGCGCGATCAGCTCCCAGAACTGCGCGCGCGACAGCGGATCGACGCCGGTCGTCGGTTCGTCGAGGATCAGCAGGTCCGGGTCGTGGATCAGCGCGCAGCACAGGCCGAGCTTCTGCTTCATGCCGCCGGACAGCTTGCCGGCGGGGCGGTCCAGGAACGGCCGCAGGCCGGTGCTGCGCGTGAGCGCGTCGATCCGGCGGCGCCGCTCCGCCGCGTCGTGGCCGAACAGCCTCGCGAAGAACTGCAGGTTCTCCTCGACGGACAGCGTGGCGTACAGGTTCCGGCCGAGGCCTTGCGGCATGTAGGCGATGCGCCGGCAGACCTGCGCGCGATGGCGGCGCGACGACAGGTCGCCGCCGAGGGTCCGGACCTGCCCCTGCTGGATCGCGCGGGCGCCGGACACCAGCGCGAGCAGGCTCGACTTGCCGACGCCGTCCGGCCCGATCAGCCCGATCATGCGGCCGGCCGGGATGTCGAGCGTCACGTCGTCGAGCGCACATGTGTCGCCGTAGCGCAGCGAGACGCCGGACAGCCGCGCGACCGGCGCGGGGTCCGGCGGCGCCGGCGGCGCTTCGGTCGAGCCTGCGCCGGTATCGGCGGGGAGCGCCGATTTCATTGAGGCACCTTGATCGCGAGGCGATCCGGCCAGGCGGCTTGCGGGTCGACCTTCAGCCACGCGACACCCGGCAGCCCCGTCTTGACGAGCTTCAGATGGCGCTGCAGCAGATCGCGGTCGATGCGCGCCTTCACCCGGAACATCAGCTTCTGCCGTTCGGTGGCCGTCTCGACCGTCTTCGGCGTGAACTGCGCGGTGCTCGATACATACGACACGCGGGCCGGAATCACGTATTCCGGCGCGGCGTCGAGCACGATCCGCACGTCGGCGCCGAGCGGCACGCGGCCCACCACCGTCTCGGGCAGGAAGAAGGTCATGTAGACGTCCGACAGGTCGACCACGTTGAGCACCTTGCCGCCGGCCGGCAGCACCTCGCCCGATTCGGCCACGCGATACTGGACGCGCCCGTCGCGCGGCGAGGTCAGATCGCTGTCCGAAATGTCGGCCTGCACGCGTGCGACCGTCGCCTGCGCGGCTGTCACTGCAGAATGCGCCGCGACGAGCTGGGCCCGGGTCGCGTCGATCGCGGCCTGGGCGGCGTCCACCTGTGCGCGCGCCGCGTTCACGGTGGCCCGCAGGCTGCCGGCCCGCGCGCGATCGTCGTCGAGTTCCTGCAGCGACGACGCGCCGTCGCGGGACAGCGTCTCGGAGCGCGCGAGCCGCCGCGTCGCCGCGTCCAGTTCGCTTTCCCGCTGGACGACGACGGCCTCGGCCGCCGCCTTGTCGCTGCGCCGCTGCGCGACCTGCGCGTCGATGCTCGCCGCCGTGTTCACGGCCTGTTGCTCCCGGGCGCGGGCCTCGTCGAGTTGCGCCTGCAGGACGACGATGTCCATGCGCGCGAGCGGCTGGCCGGCCTTCACGAAGTCGCCTTCGTCGACGAGCATCGCGGTGACGCGCCCCGGCAGCTTGGTCGCCACATCGATCTCGGTCGCCTCGATGCGGCCGTTGCCGCTCGCCAGGCCGGCATCGGCCTGCCCGTCGCGCCAGCGCGTCCACCCGTAAAACATGATGCCGATCGCGAGCACGGCGACGCCGGCCCCGATCAGAAGAGGGCGCTTTTGGATGTTCATCGTGTGGAATCCGGATTCGTCGAATCGTTGGTCGGTGGCGTGACAGCATCGTTGCGTTCGTGCGTGGCGCCGCCGAGCGCGCCGTACAGCGCGACGCGGCTCGACAGCAGCGCCCGGCGCGTCATCACCCATTGCTGTTCCGCGTTCATCAGGTCCCGCTGCGCGTCGAGCACCTCGAGGAAGCGGGTCGCGCCGCTGTCGTAGCGCAGCTTTGCGAGGCGCGCCCGTTCGGCCTGCGAGACCAGCGTGGCGTGCTCGATGCGCACCTCGTCGGCCAGCCAGTAGCGCGACGCGAGCGCGTCGGACACGTCGCGAAACGCGCGCTGCACCGTCCGTTCGTATTGCGCGAGCGCTTCGTCGCGCTGCGCGTGCGCCAGCGCGAGGTTCGAGCGGTTGCGGCCGCCGTCGATCAGCGGCAGCGTCACGTTCGGGATGACCGACCAGACGCCGGTGCCCGACGTCAGCAGGTCGTGCAGCGCGCTGCTGCCCGAGCCGATCGAGCTCGTCAACGCGATGCGCGGAAAGAACGCGGCGCGTGCCGCGCCGATGTTCGCGCGCGTCGCCTGCAGCTCGTGCTCGGCCGCGATCACGTCCGGCCGGTGGACGAGCAGCGACGACGGCAGGCCGGGGGCGAGCGACGGTGCGACGGCGCCGTCGTCGAGCGCGAGCGGCGCGCCGGCCAGATCCGGCGGCGCGCCGACCAGCAGGGCCAGCGCGTCGGCCGCCGCCGCGCGCGCCTGTTGCAGCTGGGCGCCGAGCGCTTCCGCCTGCTGCAGCAGGATGTCCGCCTGCGTCAGGTCGAGGCGCGAAATCGCGCCGGCCGCGTGGCGAAGCCGGAAGATCCGCAGCGACTCGCGCCGCGTGTCGATCGTCGCGCGGGTCAGCGCGATGCGCTCGTCGTACTCGCACAGGGTCAGGTACGCGTCCGCGACCGCGGTGATCACGCTCAAGGTCGTGGCGCGCCGCGCGGCGTCGCTCGCGAGATAGCGTTGCAGCGCCGCGTCCTTCAGGTTGCGCACGCGGCCCCAGAAATCGATTTCCCATTGCGTTTCGGCCAGCTGGACGTCGTAGACCTGGCCGATGAATGGCGTCGGCGTCAGGAAGCCGCCCGGTGCGCGAAATCGCGCATAGGCCGCGCCCGCGCCGATCGTCGGCCACTGATCCGCGCTGCGGATGCCGTAGACCGCGCGGGCCTGCCCGACGCGCGCGACGGCGGCGCGCAGGTCGCGATTGTTGGCCAGCGCCTGCGCGATCAGCGCCCGCAGACGCGCATCGACGAAGTAGTCCTGCCACGCGGGCACCTGTGCGTCGGCGGGCGCCGCGCCGGCCGACGGATCGGGAAAGACGGCGGGAATCGGCGCGGCGGGACGGTCGTCGCGCGGCGCGAGCGACAGGCATCCGGACAGCACGCCGAGACTCGTTGCGAGCGCAACGAGGCGCACGGACCGGACGGCTGCGGAGCGGAAGACTGCGGAAAGCGCGATGGCGCGCATGGAAGGCCTCGGCGAATACGGGAACGCAGGGTGGCGCCGCCTCGTGACGTCGCCGCTTCGGGGTTCACTTATATCCGACGATTGCAGCGCCGACCCTTGATCTGAATCACCTCGGCGGGATTGCGTTTCGAGCGGTGCTTCGGTTGACAGATCGGCGGTTCATGAAGGTTTACCGGGGCGCGGCGCTTGCGACGAGGTGGTGCGGGAGGGGCGTCGCGGGCCGTGTGGTGCCCGGGTCGCGATCGCGTCGCAGCCCTGCTGCGCGATCGATTTGCATTCACCCGGGCATTCGGCCGTCGTTCGCCACGTGGCACGTGCCACGTGCCATCCGCCATCCGCCATCCGCCACCCGCCACCCGCCACCCGCCACTCGCCACTCGCCACTCGCCACTCGCCACTCGCCACTCGCCCGGCGGCCGCTGCCGCGGCCGCCGGCATGCGGTTGGTTGATCCTCGTCAAGCCGCCGGCGTCGCGGTGCGCGATGCTGGATCCGGTGCGGCCAGACGCCGATCGCCCGCCCGGCGACCGGCATGCGGCAGACGGGAGACCGAGACATGAAATCCGATGCGGCACTCAAGCAGGATGTCGAGCAGGCGCTGTTCTGGAATCCGGCGATCGATGCGCGCCGGATCGATGTCGACGTACGCGACCGGATCGTGACGTTGCGCGGCACGGTCGACAGCTGGGCCCAGAAGCTCGAGGCGCAGAAGGCGGCGCTGCATGTCGAGGATGCGCGCGCGCTGGTGATGGAACTGACCGTCACGCCGCCGGAGAGCGCCTGCGCGGATCTGGAGCTGGCGATCGCGATCACGTTCGCGCTCGGCTGGCAGGAGGCGCTGCGCGACCACCGGATTCGCGTCGAGGTCGATCACGGCTGCGTGACGCTCGACGGCGAAGTGGAGCATGCGTTCCAGAGCCGGGCGGCGGAAGCGATGGTGAGCCGGATGATCGGCGTCGTCGGCGTCGCGAATCGCATCCAGGTGCGGGCCGACCGGACGGTGCCCGACGTCGGCACCCGGATTGCCGAAGCGCTCGCGCGGCGCGCGCAGCGCGAATCCGCGGGGATCTCGATCGACGCCGACGACGGCGTCGTCACGCTCACGGGCACGGTCGCGTCGCTCGCGGAGCGGCGCGCGGCGTGCGGCGCGGCCGCGTCGGTCAGGGGCGTGCGCGAGGTCGTCGACCGGCTGACCGTCGCCTGAGCGGCCCGTCGTGCGCCGGATGCCATGAAGAAACCGTTCGACTACGCGGGGCTGCTGATCCCGCTCGCGTTCGCCGTTCTGGTCGCGTATCAGTGGCTGATGGCCCAGCCGGCGACGACCACGATCTCGTACAGCGATTTTCACCGGCTGGTCGACGCGCGGCTCGTCGACGATCTGGACATCGGCCAGGCGTCGATCTCGGGCGCGCTGCGCATGCCCGAAGCCGGCGCGCTGCTGCCGGCCGCCGACGCGGCGGCCGTGAAGAAGGCGGGGCCGCCGTGGCGCTTCACGACCAACCGGGTGGCCGACGATCGACTCGTCGCGGCGCTCGCGGCCGCCGGCATCCGCTATCGCGGTGCGCCGGATTCGGGCTGGCCCGGCGCGCTGCTGGCGTGGGGGCTGCCGCTGGTCGTCATGGTGCTGTTCTGGAGCTTCATGATGCGCCGGCCGGGCGGCATCCGGGATCCCGGCAGCATGGGGAAGAGTCAGGCCCGCGTGTACGTGCAGCAGGAAACCGGCATCACGTTCGACGACATCGCGGGTATCGACGAGGCGAAGGCCGAGTTGCAGCAGATCGTCGCGTTCCTGCGCAATCCCGAACGGTATCAGCGGCTGGGCGGCAAGATTCCGAAAGGCGTGCTGATCGTCGGCGCGCCGGGCACCGGCAAGACGCTGCTCGCGCGCGCGGTGGCCGGCGAGGCCGCCGTGCCGTTCTTCTCGATCAGCGGCTCGGCGTTCGTCGAGATGTTCGTCGGCGTCGGTGCGGCGCGCGTGCGCGACCTGTTCGAGCAGGCGCAGCAGAAGGCGCCGTGCATCGTGTTCATCGACGAACTCGACGCGCTCGGCAAGGCGCGCGGCGTCGGCCTGATGTCCGGCAACGACGAGCGCGAGCAGACGCTCAACCAGCTGCTCGTCGAGATGGACGGCTTCCAGGCCAACTCGGGCGTGATCATCGTGGCCGCGACCAACCGGCCGGAAATCCTCGATCCCGCGCTGCTCCGCCCCGGGCGGTTCGACCGCCACATCGCGATCGACCGGCCCGACGTGAACGGCCGCCGGCAGATCCTCGGCGTGCACGTGAAGCGCGTGAAGCTCGCGGACGACGTCGATCTCGGCGAGCTGGCGCAGCGCACGCCGGGCTTCGTCGGCGCGGATCTCGCGAACGTCGTCAACGAAGCGGCGCTGCATGCGGCCGAACTCGGCAAGGCGGCGATCGGCATGGCCGACTTCGACGAGGCGATCGACCGCGCGATGACGGGCATGGAGCGCAAGAGCCGCGTGATGAACGAAGAGGAAAAGCGCACCATCGCGTATCACGAAGCGGGGCACGCGCTCGTCGCGCAAAGCCGCGTGCACTGCGATCCGGTGAAGAAGGTGTCGATCATCCCGCGCGGGATCGCCGCGCTCGGCTATACGCAGCAGGTGCCGACCGAGGATCGCTACGTGCTGCGCAAAAGCGAGCTGCTCGACCGGCTCGACGTCCTGCTCGGCGGGCGGGTGGCCGAGGAGATCGCGTTCGGCGACGTGTCGACCGGTGCGCAGAACGACCTGGAGCGTGCGACCGCGCTGGCGCGGCACATGGTCATGCAGTACGGGATGAGCGCGAAGCTGGGCCTGGCGACGCTCGACGACCCGTCGGCACGGGGCGGTTCGCCCGGCGTATGGACGCCGGGCGACGGCCGCTGCAGCGAACACACGGCCCGGTTGATCGACGAAGAGGTGCGCGCGCTGCTCGAGGCGGCGCACGGGCGGGTGGCGGCGACGCTCGGCGAGCATCGCGACGCGCTCGACCGGATCGCGCAGTGCCTGCTGCAGCACGAGTCGATCGATCACGACCGGCTGGCGGCGCTCGTAGCCGCGCCGGACGCGGCGGGCGGCCCCTCCGGGCCGGTGCGGGACACCGCCGAGACGACGAGCGACGCGTCGGCTTGAACGTGCCGGCGATCGTGTCGGTCGGCGGCCGATGCGGGCGTCGCCGTTGCGCGGTTGTGTCGTGTCGTCGGCCGCGCTCGCGAGCGGGTGAAGGAAGCCGTTGATCGTCGTGCCGCCCGTCGCCGCGCCGGCGTGCGAGGGGAGGCGGCCGGTGACGATCGCGCCGCACTGCAGGTTTCGAAGGAACGTAAGCTCGGACGCGGCGCGCCGCTCTGCCGGCTCGGCGAGCGGCAGCGGGCTGGCCGCGCGCGGGCCGCGTACTGTCGGCGCGACGGACGACGGCCGCGCGGGACGCTTCGCCCGCGTACGCAGGGTGTTCGGCGAACAGGGCGGCGCACGGCGGCTGCTCGCCCATGGCGACGTTCGACGATGGCGGATGCTCGGCTGCGGGAGCAAGCCTGCCCGCGTCACGGAGCGAGCGCGATCCGGCGCGGTCGCGGCATGGCTTGACGGTCGTCAACGCCGTACGAACCGTCGCACGTAAGGTGGAGCCAGTGCCGGCCCATACCGGTTGCCGGAAACGGCCACGCGGGCGTTCGCCGCGCCGGCCGCGCATCTCACTGCCCATCGACCACGCACCATGACCGATATCGTTACCGTCACATTGAATCCGGCCGTTGACGTCGCGACGTCGGTCGCGCATCTCGTCGACACGCACAAGCTGCGCTGCGCGCGGCCACGGCGCGATCCCGGCGGCGGCGGGATCAACGTCGCCCGAACCGTCCACCGGCTCGGAGGCGACTGCGTCGCGTTGTACCTCGCGGGCGGGCCGACCGGCGACGTGCTGGCGTTGCTGCTCGAAGCCGAACGCGTGCCCGCCGTGCGGATCCGGATCGCCGGCGAGACGCGCGAGAACGTCTGCGTGACCGAGACCGCGACGGGGCGCGAGTACCGTTTCCTGATGCCGGGGCCGTCGGTCACGGAACGCGAATGGCGCGACTGCGCCGCCCGCATCGCGCGCCTGCAACCCGCGCCGCGCTATCTCGTGCTGAGCGGCAGCCTGCCGCCGGGCGCGCCGGACGACCTGTATGCGACGCTCGCGCGGGCGGCGGCGGCGAACGGCAGCCGGGTGGTCGTCGATGCGTCGGGCCCGGCGCTGCGCGCCGCGCTCGACGCCGGCGTCCATCTCGTGAAGCCCAGCCTCGACGAACTGAGCGCGCTGGCCGGCGAGCCGCTCGACGAAGCATCGGCGTGCCGGAAGGCGGCCGAACTTGTCGCGCAAGGGCGCGCGGACATCGTCGCGTTGACGCTCGGCGCGCGCGGCGCCTGGGTCGTGACGCGCGAGCGCGCGCTGCGCCTGCCCGGCAGGCCGGCGGCGGTCGCCAGCACGGTGGGCGCCGGCGACAGCTTCGTCGGCGGGATGGTCTGGGCGCTCGCGCGCGGCGTGCCGCTCGACGATGCGTGCCGCTATGCACTGGCGGCGTCGGCCGCGTCGGTCGAGCATCCCGGCACCGCGCTGTGCACGCGCGACGACGTCGAGCGGATTCATGCCGAACTGGTTGCGCATGCGAGCGCTGCGGCCCGTGCCGCCGGGGCGGCATGACCTCGCGCCGGATCGTTCGCCGGCCGACGTCGCGGGGCCGGCTGCGGGCGTTCTCTTGCGTGCGACCGATGGCGTCCGGTAGATCGTCCGTATCGTGACGGCGCTCCCGGCGTAGGCGCGCCCGCCTGCGAATCGATGCGCGCTGTCGCCGCGTACCGGAATGGCAAAATATGCCAATTCATGCTGTTTTGTGGTTTTTCACGCGGATGTCACGGCGCGTCGCGATAGTGCGGTGTGGCGCAACGGCGCGGGAACGGGCGCGCCCGAAGCCGGCTCGTTCGCGCCGTCCCGGGCCATCCGGCCGCATGAGGCGGCGCGCGCCTATTCGACAGAAGGAAACTGCAATCGTGAATGCCATCCCAACGGCGGACGCCTACGACGTGATCGTCGTCGGCGCGGGTATCGTCGGCCTCGCGCATGCCTATACGGCGGCGCTCCGCGGGCTGCGTGTCTGCGTGATCGAGCGGGATGCCGCGTGCGTGGGCGCGTCGATCCGCAATTTCGGCTTCGTCACCGTTACCGGGCAGCGGGCCGGGCACAGCTGGCGGCGCGCGCGGGCGAGCCGCGAGGTCTGGGCGGACGTCGCGCCGCAGGCCGGCATCGGCGTGCTTCACGAAGGGCTGCACCTCGTCGCGCGCCGCCCCGAGGCGATGGCGCTGGTCGAGGCGTTCATGCAGACCGGCATGGCGGACGGCTGCCGGGTGATGACGCCCGGCGAGGCCGCCGCCGTGGCGCCGGCGCTGCGGCTGGACGGCGCGCAGGGCGTGCTGCACAGCCCGCACGAGCTGCGCATCGAGCCGCGTACCGCGATCGGGTTGCTGGCGTCGTGGCTGGCCGAGCGCCACGGCGTGCGGTTTCGCTACGGCGAGCTGGTGCACGAGGTGCGCACGCCGTCCGTGCGCACCTCGCGCGGCGTGCTGCATGCGGAGCGCGTGGTCGTCTGCGGCAATGCCGACAGCCGTCATCTGTACGGCGACTGGTTCGCGCGGCACGAGGTGCGGCTGTGCCAGTTGCAGATGCTGCGCGTGCGGCCGCGCCGCCCGCTGGCGCTGCGCGCCGCGGTGATGAGCGACCTGAGCCTGGTGCGCTACCAGGGCTTCGCGGCGCTGCCGGAGGCTGCCGCGTTGCGCGCGCGCCTGCAGGCGGAGGAGCCTGTCTGCCTCGGCTACGGCATCCACCTGATCGCGGTGCGGAGCGCCGACGGCAGTCTCGTGGTGGGCGACTCGCACGAATACGGCGCCGCGCCGCCGCCGTTCGCGACCGAGGCGATCGACGCGCAGATCCTGCGCCTGCTGCAGGAGACGCTCGACGTGCCGGACCCGGACATCGTCGAACGCTGGACCGGCAGCTATCCGTCCGCGGCCGATGCCGATTGCGTGATCGAGGCGCCGGACGACGGCACGCGCGTCGTCGTGGTCACGAGCGGGGCCGGGATGAGCACGGGCTTCGGGATCGCGCGCGACGTGTTCGACGCGTGGTGACGGCATGGGCGGCCCGCGCCGGGCGGGCGCGACGCGGGGCGCCGGCGGCGATGACGGCCGTTGCCGCTGGCCGGCGCGGCCGGCAGGAGAGAGGCCGGCCGCGCGGCTGGCATGCGTGACGGCGGCACGACCACGCGACCGACAGACCACGCGACCGACAGACCACGCGACCGACAGACCACGCGACCGACAGACCACGCGACCGACAGACCACGCGACCGACAGACCACGCGACCGACAGACCACGCGACCGACAGACCACGCGACCGACAGACCACGCGACCGACAGACCACGCGACAATCGCTCAGGATGCCTGAGCGTACCGATTGGCCGGGTACGCGATCCCGAGATGTTCGCGCAGCGTCGCACCTTCGTAATCGCGCCGGTACACCCCGCGCTCCTGCAGGATCGGCACGACCTGCGCCGCGAATTCGGTGAAGGCGGTGGGCGTGCCGCCGCGCACGATGAAGCCGTCGGTGGCGCGTGCCTCGACCCATGCCTGCAGCCCGTCGGCCACCTGCTCGGGCGTGCCGGCGAAAGCGGGGCGCGGCGTGGCCGCCTCGAGCGCGACCTCGCGCAGCGTGAGACCGCGCTCGGCCGCATCGCGCTTGATCGTGTCGGTGGTGCTGCGGAACTGGTTGCCGCCAAGTTCGCCGAGATCGGGGAACGGCGCGTCGAGCGCGTATTGCGAGAAGTCGTGATGGTCGAAGTAGCGGCCGAGATAGTCGAGCGCGTTGTCGATCGTCACGAGCCGCGCGGTGTCCTGGTATTGCGCCTCCGCGTCGGCGGCCGACGCCGCGACGATCACGCTCGTGCCCTGGAAGATCTTCAGGCTCCCCGGTGCGCGGCCGTGCGCCGCGAGCCGCTGCTGCACGTCCGCATAGAACGCCTGCGCGAGCGGGATCGTCTCCTGGCGCGTGTAGATCGCATCGGCATGCTCGGCCGCGACGGCCTTGCCGTCGTCGGACGCGCCGGCCTGGAACAGGATCGGGCGCCCCTGCCGCGAGCGCCCGATGTTCAACGGCCCGGCGACCGAGAAGAACTCGCCGACGTGATCGAGCGCATGCAGCTTGTCCGGATCGAAGAACACGCCGCTGGCCTTGTCGCGCACGAACGCGTCGTCTTCCCACGAGTCCCACAGCCCCTTCGTCACGCCCAGGAACTCCGACGCGATCCGGTAGCGCAGCGCGTGCTCCGGATGGCACTCGCGCGAGAAATTCCTCGCGGAGCCTTCGAGCGGCGACGTGACGACGTTCCAGCCGGCGCGCCCGTCGCTCAGGTGATCGAGACTCGAGAACTGCCGCGCGACGGTGAACGGATCGCTGTACGACGTCGACAGCGTGCCGACCAGCCCGATCCGTTCGGTGACGAGCGCGAGCGCCGACAGCAGCGTCAGCGGCTCGAAGCGGTTCAGGAAATGCGGGATCGATTTGGCGTTGATGTGCAGGCCGTCGGCGACGAACAGCAGGTCGAATTTCGCGGCCTCGGCCTGCCGCGCGAGCGCGCGCACGAAGTTCACGTTGATGCTGGCGTCGGCGACCGCGTCCGGGTGCCGCCACGCGGACATGTTGCCGGACGCGCCCTGGATGATGGCGCCGAGATGGATCTGACGGGGCGTTGCGGAAGTCGATGAGGGCATGGCGGGCGGGAACGGGGGCGAAGAGGAATCACGCGAGCGCGGCGCGCGCGGACGGCGGGCGCGCGGCGGGCAGCGTGGGCAATGCGTCGAGCAGCGACGCGGTGTACGGATGCGACGGCGCGTCGAACACTGCGCCGACCGGGCCGCTCTCGACCACGCGCCCGCGGCGCATCACGAGAATCCGGTCGGCGACGTGATGCACGACGCCGAGATCGTGCGAAATGAACAGCATCGCGGTGCCGTGCTCGGCCTGCAGGTCGGCGAGCAGGTCGAGCACCTGCGCCTGGATCGACACGTCGAGCGCGCTGACGGGCTCGTCGGCGACGAGCAGCGCCGGATTCGGCGCGAACGCGCGCGCAATCGCGACGCGCTGCCGCTGGCCGCCGGACAGTTCGCGCGGATAGCGGTCGATGCAGCCCGCGCCGAGCCGCACCTCGTCGAGCAATTGCAGCACGCGGCGGCGGCGCGCGTCGCCGTGAACGCCGACCGCATCGAGGCTCTCGCCGATGATCTGGCCGACCGAATAGCGCGGATCGAACGAACTGTAGGGATCCTGCGCGATCAGTTGCAGCCGTGCGCGACGGGCGCGCCGCACGGCTTCGGGCACGCCGCTCCACGGCGCACCGTCGAGCGCGACCGTGCCGCTGTCCGGCTCGATCAGGCCGAGCACGATCCGCGCAACCGTCGATTTCCCGGAACCGGATTCGCCGACGATGCCGAGCGTCTCGCCGCGCGCCAGCGCGAACGACACGCCGTCGACCGCGGCCGGCGCATCGTGGCCGCCGTAGCGTTTCGTCACGCCATCGACGGCGAGCACCGGCGCGCCGGACGCGATCCGCTTGGGCGGCAGCGGGATGCGGGCGGCCGCGGCGTCGGCCGGCGGGTCCGCCGCGAGCCGGAACCCGCGCGACGCGGGGGTCGGAATCGCGGCGAGCAACTGGCGCGTGTACGGATGCGCGGGCGCGGTCAGCACGTCGCGCGCCGGCCCTTGCTCGACGACCTGGCCGGCCCGCATGACGAGCACGCGATCGGCGAGTTCGGCGACGACCGCGAGATCGTGGCTGATCAGCAGCAGCGCGTCGCCGGCCTCGCGGCGCGCGCGCAGCAGCGACAGGATCTGCCGCTGCACGGTCATGTCGAGCGCGGTGGTGGGCTCGTCGGCGATCAGCAGCGACGCGCCGCCGGCGAGCGCGGTGCCGATCAGCACGCGTTGCCGCAGGCCGCCCGACAACTGGTGCGGATACTGCGGCAGGCGCCGCTCGGGCTCGTCGATGCCGACCGCGCGCAGCAGGTCGGCGCTGCGCGCGTGCAGGTCGCGCCGCCGCGTATCGTGCAGCGCTTCGGCGACGAGGTCGCGCACGCGCCACAGCGGATCGAGCGACACGAGCGCGTCCTGCAGCACGTAGCCGATCCGGCGGCCGCGAACGGCGCGCCAGTCGCGTTCGCGATGGCGGCGCGCATCGGCGCCGGCGATGTCGAGGCGGTCGGCGTCGACGACGGCGTGCGGACCGTTCAGCCCGACGAGGCTGCGCGCGGTGACCGACTTGCCGGAGCCCGACTCGCCGACGAGCGCGACGCATTCGCCGGCATGGACGGCGAGGTCGAGCGGCCCGACGACGGGCCGCGTGCCGTGCGGGCCGCGGAAGCCGATCGTCAGGCGTTTGACGTGGACGATGGGGGCGATGGGGGCGGCGTGCGACGCCGGTGCGCGGGCGGTCATGTCGTCTCCCGGCGTTCGAAGCGGGCCTGCCAGTAGCCGCCGAGCGCATTCACGGCGACGACGGCCGCGGTGATCGCGAGGCCGGGCCAGACCGCGATCCACCATGCGTGGTACAGGTAGTTGCGGCCTTCGGCGAGCATCAACCCCCATTCGGCGGCCGGTGGCTGCGGCCCCATCCCGAGGAAGCTCAGGCCCGAGGTGCCGATGATCGCGGTGCCGAGCCCGACGGTCGCGAGCACCGGCACCTGCGCGATCGCGTGCGGCAGCACGTGGCGCCACACCAGCACCGCGGGCGCGAGGCCGAGCGTGCGCGCCTGCTCGACGTAGCCGGAGCCGGCCACGACGAAGGTCTGCGCGCGCACCACGCGGGCGAAGCGCGGCACCGACGCGATGCCGAGCGCGAACACGAGATTCACCGCGCCCGGGCCGGTAAACGCGATCAGCATCAGCGCGAGCAGCAGGTCGGGGAACGCGGACACCACGTCGAGAAAGCGCGTCACCAGTTCGTCGAGCCAGCCGCGCGCGAGGCCCGCGCACAGCCCGAGCGCGGTGCCGAACAGCGTCGCGATCGCGATCGACGCCGCGCTGATCGACAGCGAATAGCGGGCGCCGTAGACGACCCGCGCGAAGATGTCGCGGCCGAGCGCGTCGGTGCCGAGCCAGTGCTCGGCGCTGCTGCCGAGCTGCGCGGCCAGCGGATCGGCGGCCAGCGGGTCGTGGTGCGTGAGCCAGCCGGGCGCGACGATCGCGATTGCGTTGAGCAGCAGGTATAGGGCCGCGAGCGCGAGGCCGGGATGGCGGCGCAGCCAGGCGGCCGCGTCGAGCGGCGCGCGCGGGCGCCACGACAGGTCGAGGGGCGTGGACATCGGTTTCTCCGGTTCAATGCCGCGCGCGGCGTTCGCGCAGGCGCGGATCGATGAGCAGGTAGAGCAGGTCGACGGCGGTGCTGAGCGCGACGTAGATCGCGGCCGACAGGATCGCGATCGCGAGGATCACCGGCATGTCCTTCGACAGCACCGCGTCGACGGTGATCTTGCCGAGGCCGGGCCGGCCGAACACCTGCTCGGTGATCACCGCGCCGCTCAGCAGGCCGCCGACGAGCCAGCCGGCGAGCGTGACGGCCGGCAGGGCCGCATGGCGCAGCGCGTGACGCACGCGCAGCGCGAGCCCGCCGATGCCCCACGAGCGCACCGTCAGCGCATACGGCTCGTCGAGCGCGCGCTCGATGCCCTGGCGCAGCACGCGGCCGATCACCGCGCCCTGCGCGAGCCCGAGCGACAGCGCCGGCAGCACGAGCGACGCGAAGCCGCGATCGCCGGCCACCGGGAACAGCTTCAGCGTGAAGCTGAACACGAACAGCAGCATGATCCCGAGCCAGAACGACGGCGTCGACGCGAGCAGCAGCTCGACGCCGGATGCCGCGCGCCCGGCCCAGCGGCGCCCGGCCGTCAGCACCGCGAGGCCGACCGCGAACACGAGCGTCACGACCAGCGCCGCGCCGGTCAGTTTCAGCGTCGGCCACAGCTGGCCGAGCACGAGCGGCGCGACGTCGGTGTTGAGGATGTACGAGCGGCCGAAGTCGCCGTGCAGCACCCGCCACAGGTAATGCAGGTACTGCAGCGGAAGCGGCTCGTCGAGCCCCCATTCCCGACGGATCGCGGCCTCGATCTGCGGCGTGCTCAACTGCTCGCCGATCAGGATGCTCACGATGTCGCCGGGCGCGAGATGCACGGCCGCGAACGACAGCGTGACCGCGGCCCACAGCACGAGCGCGCCGGTCGCAAGCCGCGTCGCGACCGGCGAGCGCAGCACGCGGCGCCACGCCGCGGGCGATGCCGGCGCCGGCTGCGCGGCGTCCTGGACGGAAGCGGGAACGGGAACGGCGCCCGGATGGTTCATGATCGGTTTCTCCTGCCGGTGTCGCGCGCGGCGACCCCGGCGTTGCTTACTTCTTCACCCACACGTCGTACGGGTTCTCGGGCATCTGCGCGAACGGGCGGAAGCGCAGGCCCTGGACCGCCTTCGCGGCGGCGATCTGGTCCTCCGGCTCGTACAGCGGCACCGCGTACGCCTGCTCGTTGATCGCGAAGTGCTGCAGCTCGCCGTACAGCTTCTTGCGCTCGGCCGCGCTCTGCGTGCGCGCGGCCGCCTGCAGCCAGCGCGTCAGTTCCGGCGCCGCCGCGCGGCTGTAGTTCAGCGCGCCGCCGCGATCGACCGGCAGGTAGTGGCCTTCGATGTCGATGCCGTCCGGCGGCGTGTTCGAATTCGCGATCGAGCCGAACTTGCCGCTCTTGCGCGCCTCGGCATACGTGCCGTCGTCGACGTACTGGATCTTCAGGTCGACGCCGAGCCGCTGCCGCGCCTGGGCCTGCAGCGCCTGCAGCAGCACGTCGCGCTGGTCGCGCACCGTCGCCTGCGCCTGGATCACCGCGATCGTCAGGCGTTCGCCGTTTTTCGTGCGGTAGCCGCCGCCGTCGCGCGCGCTCCAGCCGGCTTCGTCGAGCAGCTGGTTGGCGAGCTTCGGGTTGTTGCCGTAGGTCTTCTCGATGCGCGCGTCGTAGAGCGGATCGATCGGCGACGTGATCCCCCACGCGCGCGTGCGCTCGCCGCGATAGATCGACTGCACGATGCCGGTGGCGTCGAGCCCTTCGAGCAGCGCGCGGCGCACCTTCACGTCCTGGGTCGGGCCGTAGGCGACGTTCAGGAACAGCGAGTACGGTGTGCCGGTGTTCAGCGCGTGCTGGTACGTGAAGTCGGGGTTTCCTCGAATCAGCGCGGCGTCGTTGCCGGATACGCCCTCGATCACGTCGACCTGGCCGGACAGCAGCGCGCCGGTGCGCACCGACGATTCCGGCAGGAACCGGTAGACGATCCGGTCGAGATACGCGGGGCCCTGATGGCCGGCCGTCGGCGGCGCCCAGCGATAGTCGGGGTTCTTCGCGAACTCGATTTCCTGACCCTTCACGTAGCGGCGCAGGATGAACGGGCCGGTGCCGGCGATGTCGGGGCCGCCGGCTTTCACGCCGGGCCGGTCGAACGCGTTCGGCGACAGCAGCGCGAAGCGCCCGGCGAACGTCAGGAACGGCGTGTACGGCGCGTCGAGCGTGATCACGACGGTGCGCGCGTCCGGCGTCCTCACGTCCGCGACGTGCAGGATCTGCGCGGCGAGCTGGCTGCCGCCCGAGTACGCCGGGTTGCGCGCGTTCAGGAAATTGCGCGCGACGGCCTGCGCGTCGAGCGGCGCGCCGTCGCTGAACTTCACGCCGTCGCGCAGCGTGAACGTGTAGGTCCTGCCGTCGGCGGACACCTTGTAGCCGGTCGCGAGCCACGGCACGAAGCTGCCGTCGGGCCGCCGCGCGAGCAGGCTCTCGTAGACGTTGCGCAGCAGCAGTTCGACCTTGTCCTGGCCGTTCAATTGCGGATTCAGCGTGCGCGGCTCGGATTCGACGCCCCACGTCAGCGTGCCGCCCGCGACGGGCGTGGTCTGCGCGAATGCCGCGGGCGGCAGCGCGAGCGCGATCAGCAGCGTGGCCGAAGCCGTGCGGCGCGACGCGCGGCGAGCGAAATCCGGAGAAGCGAATGTCATGCGGGGCAGTCCTTCACGAGAGGCGTAGCGGGTGGAATACGGTATGGCGACCGGGTTCGGGAACGGGCCGGGAGGCGGCGCGCGTCACGCGCCGGCGGCGACGCGTTCGCCGTCCGGGGCGGCATCGGCCGCCGGCGGATCGGGGTAGAGCGCGGGGATCAGGATTTTCCGCAGCCACACGAGCGGCGTGCCGAGCGCGTTCGTCGAGCGGTCGAACGCGACGTAGCCGCGCTTCTCGTAATACGGCTGCAGCCACGGATGGCGGGTCGCGGTCGCGAGATAGGTCGCGGGCGCCTTGACCTGCTCCGTCAGGAACCGCGATTCGACGTGGTCGATCAGCGCCTGGCCGAGCCCCAGCCGCTTGAACGCGGGCGCGACAGCGAACCAGTGCAGGAACGGATACGGCGTGCGATGACGTTCGCCGGACACCCACGGGAACCGCACGGTGAGCGTCGCCGCGAGCGCCGCGCGGCCGTCGGCGTCCGTGCGTTCCAGCACGAAGGTCGTCTCGCGCGCGACGGTCTGCGCGACGCGCTCGATCGGCGAGCGCGTGATCGTGAAGAGCACGCCCTGCTGCTCGAGCGGCGCATACGCGTCCTGCAGCAACGCATAAAGGGCCGGCACGTCGTCGGCGCCGGCAACGCGGATCGCATCGGTCATCGCGCGGCGCCTTCGAGGTCGGGTTGACGCGCGACGTCGCTCGCGCGTGGCGTCGGTTCCGCTTCGCCGGCCGCGCGGCTGACGTCGCCGGCCGGTGAGCCGGCCAGCAGCCGCAACGACGCAATCCGCGGCGCGGCGTCGGCGAGCGGCGTGTCGACGACGAATTCCGCGATGTCGTAGCGGCGATGCAGCGCGTCGAGTTCGCGCAGCACGTCGTCGCGCGTGCCGTGCACGATCCGCGTCTCGCGCGCATCGATGCGGTGCGGGCCGTTGCCCGCCTGGCGGATGTAGGCGTGCGCCTGTTCGAGGCTGCCGACGTTGACCGCCGACGCATCGCCCACCTGCACGCGAAAGCCCTGATGGCCGCTCGCGAGCCGCGCGGCCGCGTCGCGCGTGGCGGCGACGATCACGGAGACGGCGAGCAGCGGTGCGCGGCCGCCGGACGCACGGCGATACGCGTCGAGCGCCCGTTCCAGATCCGCGGTGGCGGCGTTGAGGTGGGCGGCGTAGACGAATGCCCAGCCGAGCTGCGCGGCCAGCGCGGCGCTGTCGGCGCTCGCGCCGAGCAGGAACGGTTGCGCGGCAGCGGGCGGCAGCGGTGTCGCGTGCAGCGTGGCGGCGTCGTGTCCCGCATCGTCCGGCGGCGCGCCGTCGCCCTGCAGATGGCGCTTCAATTCGGCCGCGAGTGCGGCGAACGACGCGCGCCGCGCCGGATCGTAGCCGGCCTGCAGCGCCTGCGTCGACAGCGGCAGCCCGCCCGGCGCCTTGCCGATGCCGAGATCGACGCGATCGGGCGCGAGCGTCGCGAGCAGGTTGAAGTTCTCGGCGATCTTGTACGGGCTGTAGTGCTGCAGCATCACGCCGCCCGATCCGACGCGGATCCGCCGCGTCCGAGCGAGCACGTGCGCGATCAGGATTTCCGGCGACGGGCAGGCGAGCGCGGCCGTGTTGTGATGCTCGGCGAGCCAGTAGCGGTGATAGCCCGCGTCGTCGGCGAAGCGCGCGAGCGACACGCTGCGCGCGAGTGCGTCGGCGGCGGTTTCGCCCGGTGCGACGGGGCTCTTGTCGAGCACGCTCAGACGGAACGGGAGGGCGGACAGTGCGGCAGCGGAATGAGGGGCGTCGGACGTCATGAGGAGGCGATCGGCGCAGGTCGCCGCGGCACGATCAACAGGTTAGGCATGCCGGATTATTTTGCGTCGCCGTTCGCACGGTCAAACAATCAAGAAGAATATCGAAAGCCGAAAATATTCGTTCCGGCCCATAGGGGGCCCCGCGTTATCGTGGGTGGCTGCGCGCACCGCGGCGTGCGCATGGACCTTGCCGGACGCCCGGCGCGCGACCGTCTGCCGGCGCGCGGCGACCGACCGGAAACATCAGGAGCACGGATGAATCAGCGAAACGCTTCAATCGACCGACACGCGGCCCTTGCGGGAGCCGCATCATGAGCGGCGCCCGCAGGCGGCTGAAGACGCTCGTCGGCGCGGCGAGCGTGCTGTATGCGCCGGGCGACGCGGATGCCGCGCAAGGCGTCCGTCGCGCGGCGGCGCTCGCGCGCAAGGCGGAAGCCGAGAAGATCACCGGCCTGTTCACGGCCGACCTGCTGCAGGCCGATCCGGCCGGGCTCGCCGGCAGCACCGGCAGCCAGGAGCCGATCGTCGCGCTGGCCGCGCTGAGTCAGGCGACTTCGGCGATCGGGCTCGTCGCGACGGTGTCGACGACCTATCACCACCCGTACAACCTCGCGCGGCTGATCGGCACGCTCGATCACGTGAGCGGCGGTCGCGCCGCATGGAACGCGGTGACGTCGTCGGTCGGCGAGGAAAACTTCGGCGACGCCGCGCTGCCCGACCCGGAGCAGCGCTATGCGCGGGCCGCCGAATTCGTCGAGGTCGTCAACGCGCTGTTCGACGCGAACGATCCCGGCGCCGCACGGCGCACGGCGAGCGGCGGCGTGTCGGTCGATCCGCTCAAGCTCGGGGCGATCGGCTACCACGGCGCGCACTTCCAGGTGCAGGGGCCGCTGAACGTGCCGCCTTCGCCGCAACGGCGCCCCGTGCAGTTCCAGGCGGGACAGTCGGCGAGCGGCGTGACGCTCGGCGCGCGGTTCGCGGAAGTGGTCTACACGTCGCAGCCGACGCTCGACGACGCGCGCGCGTTCGTCGCCGAACTGCACCGGCAGGCGGCGGCGTTCGGCCGCGCCGGGCGGCTGCCGTTCGTGATGAACTCGTTCCATTCGGTGATCGGCGAATCCGACGCCGACGTCGCTCGGCGGCTGCGCGACAAGCACGAACACATCGACTACGAGCAGGGCCGGCTGAAGCTGGCCGACATGCTCGGCGGCGGCGTCGACCTGCGCGACCTGCCGCTCGACCAGCCGTTGCCGGGATCGCTGCTGCCGGCGATCGACAGCGTGCATCGCCGGCGCGGCCGTGTCGCGATCTTCGTCGGCTATGCGCGGCAGCGGCTGACGCTGCGCGAGCTGATCGTCCGCGCGCAGGAGACCGGCCACTGGTTCGTTGCGGGCACGCCCGAACAGCTCGCCGATGCGATCGAAACGCGCTATCGCGCGGGGCTCGTCGACGTGCTGTCGCTGCACGGGCTCGGCCAGCCGGACCAGGAGGATCTGCTGCTCAACGGGTTGCTGCCGGAGTTGCGCCGGCGCAATCTGCTCGACACGGATTATCCGGGCGACGATTTCCGCGCGAACCTGGAACTGCCCGCATTGCGGCGCGAGTCGTTGGCGGCGTGAGCGTGTGAGGTCCGCGTCGCGCGGTTACGTGTTGCCGGTATCGGGGTTCCAGCGGGGAACCGGCCGGTAGGGGGACAACCCGGTGCCGTCGTCCATGCCGACGATTTCGTTTCCAAGGCATTCGATCAGCGCGACCAGACTTCCCGTTCCGCCATACGGATACGCGAATGGATGGAACGAGAGGGCGGGATGTGCGTCATCGCCGGTGACGCCCCCGATCTCGTATTCTCCGTTTGCCAGCGCGTCCACGAACGAACCGAAGTCCCACGGAGGCTGCGGCATGTCCGCCGAGTGGCGTTGCGGCAGCGGCGTGGCGAACCAGAGTGCGTTGTACCGCTTCATCTCCTCCGCGGTCAGCTTGCGGAAATACGCGCGTTGCGCCGGGGTGAAGCACGACTCGACGTCGGCCTCGTCGAGCGCGCCGCGTCGTTGCATGTCGGCGAGGCGTGCGACGCAATCGCGCGTGTTCGGCAGGGACGCCGGGTTTCGCGGCCTGAACAGGATGTAACAGTCTTGCATGCAGATTCCGGTGGGGGATCGATATGGGCCGATTCAGCGGTCCGGTCTTGAACCGGGGTGCGTTGCATTCCCTTCCCGGACCGCGAACCGGGCGCGGCGTAATCGTAGCGCCGTATCGGGGAGCGAGTGTCCGTCGTCGAGCACTCTTTTGGCGTCGGTCCGGTGTCCGGGCGGGGTGACGCCGGTTCTGCCTCCCGGGCCGGATCGCGCGGCCTTGCCTGCATTGGCCCACGGCACGGCCGCGAGTCAAAGTTAAATGAATCGTGACCCCTTGCCGCCGCAAAATTCTGCACAATGGCAGCAACGCGGCCCGTTGCCGCGATTCGCCCCGGCGAACCCGGCCAGCCGGCCCGGGGCCGGCCCGAACCGTCATTGCGCATCGGCACCGCCGTGCCGCCGCCCACCGCCATGGACCAACCGAAACGCATCCTGATCGTCGAGGACGACGCCGACATCGCCGACGTGCTGAGCCTGCACCTGCGCGACGAGCGCTACGAGGTCGTGCACAGCGCGGATGGCGCGGAAGGGCTGCGCCTGCTCGAACAGGGCGGCTGGGATGCGCTGATCCTCGACCTGATGCTGCCGGGCGTCGACGGCCTCGAGATCTGCCGGCGCGCGCGCGCGATGACGCGCTACACGCCGATCATCATCACGAGCGCGCGCTCGAGCGAGGTGCACCGGATCCTCGGTCTCGAACTCGGCGCCGACGACTACCTGGCGAAGCCGTTCTCGGTGCTCGAACTCGTCGCGCGCGTGAAGGCGCTGCTGCGGCGCGTCGACGCGCTCGCCCGTGATTCGCGGATCGACGCGGGCACGCTCGACGTCGCGGGGCTGGCGATCGACCCGATCGCGCGCGAGGCGAGCGTGGACGGCGCGCGCATCGACCTCACGCCGCGCGAATTCGACCTGCTGTATTTCTTCGCGCGCCATCCGGGCAAGGTGTTCTCGCGGATGGACCTGCTCAACGCGGTGTGGGGCTACCGGCACGAAGGCTACGAACACACGGTCAACACCCACATCAACCGGCTGCGCGCCAAGATCGAGGCCGATCCGGCCGAGCCCGTGCGGATCCTCACCGTGTGGGGGCGCGGCTACAAGCTCGCCGCGCCGGGCCAGCGGGACGCATGATGAAGCTCACCCTCACCCAGCGGCTGTCGCTGGTGTTCTCGATCCTGCTGCTCGCGTGCTCCGGCGCGTCCGCGTGGCTGCAGATCCGCGCGAACGGCATGCGCGAGCAGGAGGTCGTGCAGGGGCTGTCGCGCGACCTGGCGGCGAACATCGTCAACAGCGTCACGCACGGCACGCCGCTGACCGACGCGAACGGGCTGCGCCCGGATGCCGTGCGCACGCTGTTCGGCCAGTTGATGGGCGTCAACCCGAGCGTCGAGGTGTACCTGCTCGACAACGCGGGGCGCATCCGGGGCGACGATGCGCCGCCCGGCCACGTGAAGCGCGAGCGCGTCGATCTCGCGCCGGTGCAGCGATTCATCGCGGGCGAGCCGCTGCCGATCCTCGGCGACGATCCGCGCAGCCCCGACGCGCGCAAGGTGTTCAGCGCGGCGCCGCTGCAACGCGCGGGGCAGCCGCCCTCGGGCTACATCTACGTGGTGCTGCTCGGCGAGGCGCACGACCGGCTGGCCGCGCGCGTCGACGCCGGCAACGTGTTGCGCACGACGCTGTGGTCGATGGCGCTCGTCGCATTGCTCGGCCTGCTCGCGGGCCTCACCGCGTTCAGCTTCATCACGCGCCCGCTGCGCCGTCTGACGGACGCGATGCGCCGCTTCGACGCGAACGGCGCGCCCGACACGCAGCCGCCGGTGCCGCGCTCGCCGCCCGGCCGGCGCGGCGACGATATCGTGGTGCTCGAATCCGCGTTCGCGCAGATGGCCGACCGGATCGGCGACCAGTGGCGCGCGCTGACGCGCCAGGACCAGCAGCGGCGCGAGCTGATCACGAACATCTCGCACGACCTGCGCACGCCGCTCACGTCGCTGCACGGCTATCTGGAAACGCTGTCGCTGAAGTCCGACACGCTCGCCGAGGACGAACGGCGGCGCTACCTGTCGATCGCGCTCGCGCAGAGCGCGAAGGTCGGCCGGCTCGCGCAGGCGCTGTTCGAGCTTGCACGGCTCGAATCGGGCGGCGTGCAGGCCGAGCGCGAGCCGTTCTCGCTGGTCGATCTCGTGCAGGACGTGTTCCAGAAATTCGAGCTGACCGCGCAGGCGCGGGAGGTCGTGCTGCATGCGCGGATCCCGCCGCGCGTGCCGGTCGTGTCGGCCGATCTCGGGATGATCGAGCGCGTGCTGACCAACCTGCTCGACAACGCGCTGCGGCACACGCCCGCGCACGGCGAGGTCGAGATCGCGCTGGAGCCGCGCGGCGGCTACGTGGTCGTGACGGTGTCGGATACCGGGGAGGGCATCCCGGCGGCGCGGCGCGAAGGGCTGTTCCAGCGCCCGCAGCGGCCGATGAGCGGCGCCGCGGTGACGAGCGGCGGGCTCGGATTGCTGATCGTGCACCGGATGCTGGCGCTCAACGGCAGCCGTATCCGGCTGGTCGACCGGGCGGGGCGCGGCGCGGTGTTCGAGTTCGCGCTGCCGGTCGTGGCGCCGGCGGGCGGCGACGGCGCGCGCTGAACCGCGCGGCGCGGGAAATATTTAATGGGGCGCGAACCGGATGGCCGCGTGCGGCCCTCTTGGCGGGCGAGAGGACTTCTCTCGACAACCTGAAGAGGCTCCCGATGTTTTATGTGAAGAATGTTCCCGGCCGGGAACGCGCGGTGCGGATCGCGATCGGCATGGTCGTCGCCGTGCTGGCGCTGGTGTCGATCAAGGGCATTGCCGGCGTCGTCGTGGCCGTGCTGGCCGCGGGGCTCGTCGTGTCGGGGCTGGTCGGCTTCTGTCCGGCCTGCGCGATGGTCGGCCGCCGTCTCGACAAGTCGCTCAAGTCGAAGGGCTGACATGCCGACCGACGAGCAACGGCTGAGCGCGATCGAGGCCGCCCGCACGGGCGACCCGCGCGCGCTCGAACGGCTGCTGCGCCTGTGCCAGCCCGATGCGCGCCGCTACGCGCAGCGCAACTGCTTCATTTCCGATGTCGACGACGCGGTGCAGGAAGCGCTGCTGATCGTGTCGCGCAAGGTCGCCTCGGTGCGCACGCTCGCGGCCTTCTCGGGCTGGCTGTTCAGCGTCGTGCGCCGCGAATGCCGCCGGCTCGGCCGCAAGGCGCTGCACTACGATCCGTACGACGAGGAGGCGGTCGACCGGTGGCTGGCAAGTCGCGATACGGACGCGTTGCGGCGCGAGCTGGTCGACGCGCTGGAGTCGCTGCCGCAGGACTATCGCGACATCCTGCTGATGCGCGATTTCGAGGCGCTGACGATTGCGGAGATCGCGGCGCGCACCGGCGTGTCGCCCGCCGCCGCGAAAAGCCGCCTGCATCGCGCGCGCACGCTGGCGCGCGAGTATCTGCTCGCGTAGCCGCGCACGGGGCGGTGCGGCCGTTTGCGGTCGGCCCGTGCGGCCAGTGCGGACCGCTACCCGCCGTGCTTGCGCCGCACCTCGCTCGGCGTCATGCCGGTCCAGCGCTTGAACGCGTGGCGAAAGCCCACCGCGTCGCTGAAGCCGAGCGTCAGCGCGATGTCCTCGGTGCCGAGCGTGGTCGTGGTGAGGTAGTCGATCGCGAGCGCCTTGCGCACGCTCGTCAGCAGTTCGCTGTACGACGTGCCTTCGGCTTCGAGCTTGCGGCGCAGCGTGCGCGACGTGATGCACAGGATCGCCGCGATCGCGTCGATATCCGGAAACTGCCCGGGCGTGCGCGTGAGCTCCTGATACACGCGCCGCGTGACGCCGCTCTGGCTGCGCAATGCGTCGAGCAGGCTCGCGCAATGCGACGACACCTGCGCGGCGGTGATCGGGTTCGCGAGCTGCGGCGCGCGCGCGAGCCACGCGGCCGGATAGCTGAGCACGTGATGCGGCTGGTCGAACGCGATTGGGCATTCGAGCGCGGCGGCCAGCATGGCCGCGTGCGCCGGCTGCGGTTGCGCGAACTGCGCGCGCGCAGGCACGCACCACGCACCCATCACGTCCTTGATGATCGTCACGTGCAGCGCGAACTGCATGTCGACCAGGAACCGGTACAGCGGCACGTCGAGATCGGGCAGCCCGACCTCGTGCCGGTCCGGAAACAGCCACGATGCGGTGTCGCCCTGTTCGACCCACCGGATCGCGAGCATGCCGTTCGCGAGCCGGTGATATTTGACGGCGGAATCGAACGCCTGCGCGAGCGACTCCGAGCACAGCATCGCGTAGCCGTACATCCCGTAGCTCGACGCGTGCAGCCGGTGGCCGACGCGCACGCCGAGATCGGCGCCGTCGTACCGGCCGACCGCGTTGCGCGCGGCCGTCAGGAACTGCAGCGGTGACGTGAGCGTGAACGGGTCCGCGACGGCGGCCGGCGTGAGGCCGGTGCCGTCGAGCACCGCGACCGGATCGAGGCCGGCCTGCGTCGCCACGTCGAGCAGCACGGCGAGCTTGGCCGGCGTGAAGCGTTCCTCGCGCAATGCGTGGGCGGACCACGCGTCCGGCAGGCGGGCTGCGCGGGCGGCCGTCGGGTTCAAGAGCGCACTGCGCGGCATGGGAGAGTCCTGCGTCCGAATCGATATCGTTTACGGCACGCAATTCTGCGCGGGAACGGTTCCGTGCGCCATGGGGTTCACCCTGATAGGCGAGCGGGCATCGTCCGGCGCGGCCGGCGGCCGGAATCGCCCGGTTCCGGCCGTTGCCCGTGCGGGCAGGACGATACGCGATCCGCGCGTGCGTCAGCCGCGAGCGTCGTCGCGCGCGCGCAGGATCGCGTCGGCGAACTCGACGAATCCGCTGCCGCCCGGGCCTTGCGTGATCCAGCGCGGCGGGACCGGCAGATGCCGCAGATAGTCGACCACGGTGCTCATGCCGGCCGTGTGCGTGAAGTAGCCGAACATCGGCGCGTCGTTCGTGGAATCGCCGGAATAGGCCACGCATCCGGTCGCGGCGTCGGCGTCGATGCCGAACGCGTCGGACAGCACGCGCAACGACATCGACAGCTTGTCGTACCCGCCGACCCAGCCGATGATCCACAGGTTGTTGATGGTGGCGTCCGCGCCGGCCTCGCGCAGCGCGTCGCGGATCCGGTCGTCCTGCTCGCCGCCGGTGCGGGCGTACGCGAGCGACGTCAGCCTGAAGTCCTGGTCGTCCGCGTGGCGTGCGGCGGGCACGGCCGTCGCGACCTGCCGCGCGATGCGCCGGAGTGCGTCGTGCGCATCCGCGCGCGCATCGTCCGCATGCCAGTAGCGGCGTTCGACGCCGTGCCCGTCGGGGCTGCGCCGGAGAAACAGCCCGCCGTTCTCCGCGATCACGCCGTCGACCGGCCACATGCGCGCCATCTGGTCGCACCAGCCCGCCGGCGCGGCGGTCACGGGAATCACGCGGATGCCGCGCGCCTGCAGGCGTTCGAGCGCCGCGTAGGTTGGCGCGGCCAGACGGCCGCGATGGGTCAGGGTCTCGTCCATGTCGGTCAGCAGGAAGCGGACGGACGAGAAGCTGTCGGCGGGGGCCAGGGCAAGCGGCTGCATCGTGATGGCGAATCAATGACGATCGTCGATTATGAAGAACGGCGCGGGGCCGCGCCACGCTGCTTTCAGCTTAGCAATTCGCGCCGGGGAATATGCGCGCGCCGCGCCGGCGGGCGAAGTTGTCTGGACAAGTGTGTACGCGCCTGTCCGTTTCGATCATCTTTTCGGCCACCGGGATCATTTGCAACGCGCGCCGCGCGGGCGATAGTCACCGGTCAGGCGACGGTCCGCGCCCCCGGGCGTGCAGACCGCCGTGCGAACGGCGCGCGGCTGGCGTGCCGTCCCCCGAGGAGTGAGACATGACACAGAGACACTGGACCGGGTCGTACGGCTCGATCCCCGCCGAGATCGACCCCGATCGCCATCCTTCCGTAACCGCGCTGCTGGACGACGCGATGCACCGCTTCGCCGATCGTCCGGCATTTCATGCGTACGGCCGCACGCTCACCTATGCCGACGTCGACCGCCTGTCGGGCGCGCTGGCCGCGTACCTGCAGCAGGTCGTGGGCGTGCGCAAGGGCGATCGCGTGGCCGTGATGCTGCCCAACGTGCTTGCGTTTCCGGTCGCGTTCGTCGCCGTCGCGAAGCTCGGCGCCATCCAGGTCAACGTGAACCCGCACTACACCGCGCGCGAGCTCGAGCATCAGCTCAACGACGCGGGCGTCGAAGTCGCCGTGGTGTGCGGCGGGTCGATGGGCACGTTCGCCGAGGTGGTCGGCGGCACCCGCGTGCGTACCGTGCTGAGCGTGGGGCGCGGCGATCTCGGCGTGGTCGATGCGCCGGCCGGCGCGTGCGACGCGCTGCCGCCCGGGTCGATCCCGCTCGCGGAAGCCCTCGCCGCCGGCGCGTCGCTCGCGTGCGAACCGGTCGCGCTGGACGGCGCGGACCTGCTGCTGCTGCAGTACACGGGCGGCACGACCGGCCTGTCGAAGGGCGCGGCGCTGTCGCACCGCAACCTCGTCGCGAACATCGAGCAGTTCTCCGCGATCGTGCCGGGCGCGCGGCGGCCGGGCGAGGAGGTGGTCGTCACGGCGATCCCGCTGTATCACATCTTCGCGCTGACGGTGAACTTCCTGTCCTACTTCGCGATCGGCGCGCAGAACTGGCTCGTCGCGAACCCGCGCGACATGGACGGCTTCATCGACGTGCTGAAGGCCGCGCGGCCGACGGTGTTCGTCGGCGTGAACACGCTGTACGCGGGGCTCGCCGGCCATCCGCGCCTGCCGGAAGTCGACTGGTCGCGGCTGAAGCTGTCGGCCGGCGGCGGCGCGGCGGTGATCGACGTGATCTCGGCGCGCTGGAAGGCGGTGACCGGCAGCTTCATCCGCGAAGGCTACGGGCTGTCGGAGACGTCGCCGGTCGTGTCGTTCAATCCGCAGTCGATCGACGCTTTCACCGGCACCACGGGCCTGCCGGTGCCGTCGACCGACGTGAAGCTGCTCGACGAGCAGGACAACGAGGTGGCGATCGGCGGCGCGGGCGAGATCTGCGTGAAGGGGCCGCAGGTGATGCACGGCTACTGGCAGAAGCCGGACGCGAACGCGGCCGCGTTCACGGCCGACGGCTACTTCCGCACCGGCGACGTGGGCGTGTTCGACGAAGCCGGTTTCCTGCGGATCGTCGACCGCAAGAAGGACATGATCATCGTGTCGGGCTTCAACGTGTACCCGAACGAGGTGGAAGCCGTCGCGACCGCCGTGCCGGGCGTGGCCGAATGCGCGTGCATCGGCGTGCCGGACGCGCGCACGGGCGAGGCCGTCAAGCTGTTCGTGGTGCTGGCGCAGGACGCGTATGTGACGGAGGCGCAACTCGTCGCGCACTGCCGCGAGAGCCTCGCGGGCTACAAGGTGCCGAAGCTGATCCGCTTCGTCGACCGGCTGCCGAAGTCGACCGTCGGCAAGATCCTGCGCCGCGAACTCAGCCGCACCGACTGATGGCCGCCCCGCGCCGCGCGGCCCGCGCGGCGCGGCCGGCCCCGAAGGCTCCGCGCGGGCCGCTCAAGTACAATGCGAGCGGTTCGATCGACGGGGACGCGATGACCGGTTCAGATTCACCTTCCGCCCGGCCCGGGCGTGCGCTGCCGTCGCCGAGCGCGACGGTGCCGATCTCGCTCGTCAACGGCTTTCTCGCGAGCGCGGGCGTGCAGCGCGACGTGGTCGAACGCTACCTGCGCGGGGCCGGCATTCCGATCGAGCTGCTCGGCGAGCCGCATGCGCGCGTGACGGAGGAGCAGTTCTCGACGCTGTACCGCACGCTCGCGATCGATCTCGACGACGAGATGCCCGGCATCTTCTCGCGCCCGCTGCGCGGCGGCACGCTGAAGTACCTGTGCCTGAGCCTGCTCGACGCGCGCAACCTCGAGACGGCGCTGCACCGTTTCGGGCAGTTCTTCCATATCCTGCTCGACGATTTCTTCGTCGAATCGAGGCGCGACGGTCTCGTCGCGCAGGTGCTGCTGCGCCCGAACGACGCCATCGGCCCGATCGGCGCGCTCGGCCAGGAACTGATGCTCAAGCTCGTGCACGGCGTGTGCTCCTGGCTGATCGGGCAGAAGATCCCGCTGCTGCAGATCGAGTTCGCGTGCCCGCGGCCGCGCCACGCGGTCGACCACCTGTACTTCTTCACCGGCGCCGTGCAGTTCGATTGCGAACGCACGCTGATGCGCTTCAGCGCGGATTATCTCGAAGCGCCGATCCGGCAGAGCAAGCGCAACCTGCGCAAGTTCCTCGCGCGCGCACCCGGCGACTGGATCTTCGAATCGTTCAGCGAACAGCTCGTGTGCCACCGCGTGCGGCAATACCTGTCGGCCGCGTTGCCCGACCTGCCCGTGATCGACCAGGCGGCCGAGCACCTGCATTGCTCGGTGCGCACGCTGAGCCGCCACCTGGCCGCCGAAGGCACGACGTTCCAGGTGCTGAAGGACGAGTTGCGGCGCGACATCGCGATCCAGCGGCTCACCGATACGCCCGACACGATCGCGGCGATCGGCGCGGACATCGGCTTCGACGATCCGAGCGCGTTCCATCGCGCGTTCCGGCACTGGACGGGGAGCACGCCGGGCACTTACCGGCGGCGCGCGTAGCGCGCGGTTTCGGCGCGGCCGGCTCCCATGGCCGGCTACCCGTGCACGCGTACGTGGCGGCCGTGTCCGGCCGCACGCCGTTGACGGCGCCCCGGGATGCGGCGACACATGCGGCGACGCGTGCGTCGGGCCGCCCGGGCAGCGGCGAGGCCGGCCGTCGCCGGTGGCAAGCGACGGCCGGCGGTCGGCGCGCGATCAGCGCCAGTGAGTCTCCACCCATTCGCACACGCGCTGCCACGCGGCGGAATTGATGTACGCGCGGGTTTCCTGCTCCATCTCCGGCACCTTCTCCCACTCGTCCAGGCCGATCGGTTGTCCGAGCAGGAAATTGCCGCGCTGATAGCCGCCGCCCAGTATCTGTTCGGCCTGGTTCGCGGCGATCGCAGCCGTGGTGTCCATCGTCAGCCCGAGCAACGCCGCGGCCGGCACGTTCCCGCTCGCGAACGGCCACAGCCACGTCGAGACGCCCCAGTTCAACGGATTGCCGACCGCATCGGGCGGAATGCCCTGCGGGCTCGTTCCGGTGCCGAGCGACAGCAGGCGCACGTCGTTCAGGCTGCCCGCGAGCCCGTTGCCCAGTGCTTCGGCAATGGCGGCCACCGACGGGTTGTTCGCGAACACGCCGCCGTCGGCGAAGTAGCCGAGGCCGGCGATTTCGTAGGGCGGGAAATAGGTCGGCGCGGCCGACGTCGCAAGCGCGGCGTCGGACAGGCGGATGTTCCGGTACGGGTTCCTGGCGCCGTTGGAGAACGTGCAGGGCGTCCAGCTTTTCGTGGACGGATCCCACAGGCGCGCCGAGTTGATCGCGACGAAGCGGGACAGGTCGGTCAGCGTGGCAGTGCCGAGCAACTTGTTAGCGATCTGCTGAACCCCGGTGTTGACATACTCGCACGCGCGCAGGCCGGGCCCGGCCTGCACGGCGCCCTGCTCGAACGCTTGCTGCTGTTCCAGCCACACGCCGTTTTTCTTGAAGATCGTCGCGCCCTGCGTGCGGTAGATGTCGACGATCTCCGCAATGGGCGCGCCACGCGCGAGCCCCAGGGCGATCAGGCCGCCCGTGGACGTGCCGGCGAAGCCGTCCGCTTTCGCGACGATCCCGCTTCGCTTGTCGAGGTCCTGGATGAGCAGCGCGGTGATCAACCCGCGAATGCCGCCGCCGTCGCAACTGAGAATCCTGAAGGTCATCGTGTTTCTCCTGGTCCTGGTGGAAGTGATAGCCGTGCCGCTTCGCGTCGGGTCGCGCACATCGCGCGACCGCTTACTGGTGTTCCTTTTTCCAGGTGACGTCGTGAACCTTGCGCCCGCTGACCCATGTCTGCCGCACGCTGATATCGCGCAACTGATAAGGATTGCCGGGTACGACCTGCAGCGGATCGCGCTCCAGGATCACGAGGTCGGCCTGCTTTCCCTCCTTCAGGGAACCGACCTGATCGTCGAGGTGGCATTGCCACGCCGCGTCGATGGTCACCGCGCGCAGCGCCTCGGGCGCGCTCAGGCACTCGGCCGCGTTGAGCGTCGCGAGTTCCGGGTCGGCTTCCATCGCCCGCCACATGGCCTGGTCCATATAACGCAACGGCCCCAGCGGCGAGACGAAGTGATCGCTGTGCAGGCTCACGCGCAGGCCCTCGCGCAGCGCCGACTTGCATCGGTCGAGCTTCTGCGCGCGGTCTGCGCCGAGAATGGTGTTCCGGAACGCGCGCCCCCAGTAGCCCACGTGGCCGATCAGGAAACTGGGCGAGATGCCCAGCCGCTTCATGGTGCGCAGATCGTCGTCGTCGAGCAGCGACGCATGCTCGAGCCGATGGCGCAACGGTTCCGGTTGCGCATCCGGCGCGGGCGCGGACGAAGCGGGCTCGGGAACCTTGCTCAGCACCAGCTGGTAGGCGGCCAGTACGTTGGCGATCCCCTCGTCGCCGTTCGCATGGACCAGGATCGGCCAGCCCGCCGCATCCACCTGCTGCATGATCTGCGCGAGCGAATCGATCGGCGTGAAATTGAACAGGCCGTTCGGCCCGACGCCGGGCACGCTGTGCTCGGCGCAGCACTTGTACGGCGCGCTTTGCAGGCCGGTCAGGCCCTGGTTGGAACCATCGGCGATCAGCTTCATCGCGCGGATGGTGAACAGCGATTCGGGCGGGCTGTTCAGTTGCGGCTTGAACTGGTTGAGCCACAGCGGCGCGAGGTCGTTGTTGCCGAACAACGCGCCACCCATGCGCACCGTCATCCACGGCGTGCTCGCCAGCGCCTGCAACAGGACCACTTCATAGAACCCCAGCCCCATTCCCACGCCGGCGTCGAACAGGGTGGTGATGCCGCGCTCGTTCGCATTCGACATCACCTTCCGCAAGGCGGACAGCAACGCGATCGGCGTCGGGCGCGGGACGGTGTTCGTCATCAGCGTGACCTGCGATTCGGTCAGCACGCCCTTGGGGAAACTGGCCTCGAGGCCGGCGGCCTTCAACGCGGCGCCGTTGGCATAGCCGAGATGCCCGGAGGCATTGATCAGGAACAGGCATACGTCCGTGCTGATCTGGTCCAGCCATTCGCGGTCGATATCCACCCACTTGACCATCAGCGACGGGTCGACGCCGCTGCCGCACACCCACTTTTCGCCATTTTTTCCATTGGGCAGCGCTTTGTCGGCCAATTTCCTGAGCTTCTCCCCGATGGCCTCGGCACTGTAGGCAGGATCCAGTTTCTGTTCGACGAACGGCGACAGTGCGTGCCACGGCTCGGTGAGGAACACGGCGCTGGGCAGCAGATGCGCGTGCGGTTCGATCAGGCCGGGCAGCAAGGTATGGCCCGAATCGAGCGCCTGCTCGCGCGCGTGGGGAATGCGCTGGCGCACCTCGTCGAGCGTACCCGTGGCGACGACCTTGTGGTCGGCGATACCGAGCGCTTCGACGCGCGTGTTGCAATCCTCCGGGTCCGGGTAGATCAGCCCGCCGTGAAAGATGACGGCCTCGGGCGCGCCGGGCGCTTCGAGCTGGCTCAATTCCTTGAGCAGGTCCTGCCATTCGGTCTCGCTCTGGCCGAGAGCGCCTGCCAGCAAATGCGGGCTGCAGCACGCACATCCGAGCTGGTTTCGATGGAACATGGTCCGATCCTTTTCAGTTTTTATTGCATTGATCGCGATTGTTTTAAAAAGGAACATCAGGTCGACCGGCGAGGTCGTACACGGAATCCGTGAATCGTGATGATGCGCAGGCAGCCGCGAAGCCGATGCTTGCGTGCGGATCGGCTTCGCGGGGATCGCGGTATGGCGTCGCCGTCGATATCCGCTGCGGATCGTTTCGTAAATCAAAACGCCGCGCGGGATAATGCGTCGAACAACGTGATACGGGAATCGTGAGGCTGGCTTCATGAAACGATGCGGCGGCATGATGCGGATGCCGAATCGATGCGACGGTGCGAATCGGGTGAAACGTCCGGGCGCAATCCAATGTATATGCGCTGCACGGAGCGGGTGCAAGCCCGGAATCCGGAGGAAAGTGACGTGAGTCAATCCGTCGCGAAACGTCGCGAAAGACGATTCATGCCGGACGCATGAACGCATCCGGCAAGCGATCGACGGCCCGGCGAGACCAGACCGGCCGAGAACCGTTACCGCGAGGTCCGGGTGCCGCGCACCAGTCCGGCGAGATCGACGAGCGCCCGAACCAGTCCCGCGAGCAGCAGCGCCGCGAGCACCAGGTAGTCCGGCGTCTCGCGGATCACGGCGGCGAGCGTGTGGTCGTTCACGGCGGACGAGACGATCGCGACCAGCCCGTAGACGACGAACCCGCCAGCCGCGATCGTCAGCGCGACGGCGGCCGTCAGCAGGCCGAATACCCGCGCGACGCGCGGCCGCGCGTCGCGACGCGCATTCATCGGCTGCTGCGCAGCCGGTAGCCGATGCCGCGCATCACTTCCGGCGTTCCGGACGCGCCGGCGCCTTCGAGTTTCTTGCGCAGCCGGCTGATATGGCTGTCGACGGTGCGTTCGAGCGCATCGACGTCGGCGAGGCACGCATCGATCAGTTCGCCGCGCGTGAACACGCGGGTCGGCGAGCCGGCCAGGTGCGCGAGCAGCCGGAATTCGGTCAGCGTCAGCGAGACGATGGTTTCCCCGGTGTCCGTGCGGACCGTGGTCAGATAGCTTTGCGTATCGATTTCAAGGTTGCCGACCTTGATGAAGCGCCCCGACGTGGCCGTTTCGAAGCGGCGCAGGATCGCCCGGATGCGTGCGACCACCTCGGCCGGATTGAACGGCTTCGTGATGTAGTCGTCCGCGCCGAAGCGCAGCCCCTGCAGGCGATCGATTTCGCGGTCGAGCGCCGTGATGATGACGATCGGCGTATCGCCCCGGCGACGCAGTTCGACCAGCACTTCCCAGCCGTCTTTCTTCGGCATCCTGACGTCGAGCAGGATCAGGTCGGGTTTCAGCACCGGCTGCACGTCGAGCACGGCCTGGCCGTGGTCGACGCGATAGGTGCGGAAACCGTCGTGCGCGAGATAGGCGTCGAGGATCTCGGCGATTTCGGGATCGTCTTCGGCGATCAGTATCAAAGGGTTCATGGGTTTCACCGGAAGTGAACGTGGCCTGTCGGCGGGTCGGCGGCGCGACACCTGCGCCGCCGGCACCGGCCGTGCTTTCGGTCGTCGCGCGCGCGCAGCGGCGGCGACGCCGGGGCTCAGGGTGCCGCCACGCTGCTGGCGGGCAGGACGTCGGTGTCGACCAGGCCGCCGCCGAGCGCCTTGTAGAGCGCGACCGCGTTGCCCAGTTCGGCGCTGCGCAGATCCAGCAGCGACTGGCGCGCGGCGTACAGTTGCCGCTGCGAGTCGAGCAGTTCCAGCCGATCCTCGATGCCGGCGCGATAGCGCAGGTTCACGAGATCGGTGCGGCGCTCGGCGCTCCTGACCACGCGGTTTTGCGCATCGATCTGGCGGCTGAACGTCTCGCGCCCGGCGAGGCCGTCGGCCACTTCGCGGAACGCGGTCTGGATCGCGCGTTCGTACTCGACGACCGCGCTGGACTTGCGCACTTCCGCGAGGTCCAGCTCGGAGCGCAGCCGGCCGCCCTGGAAGATCGGCAGCGTGACCTGCGGCGCGAAGCTCCACACATTCTGGCCGCCGGCGAACAGGCTGCCCAGCCCCGGGCTCAGGAAGCCGATCGACGAAGTCAGCGACAGGCGCGGGAAGAACGCCGCGCGCGCCGCGCCGATGTCCGCGTTGGCGGCGACGAGGTTCTGCTCGGCCTGCTGGAGGTCGGGCCGGCGGTACAGCAACTCCGACGGCAGGCCGGCCGGCAGTTGCGTCATCACCGGCTGGCGTTCCAGCGACAGCGGGTCGGGCAGGTCCTTCGGCAGGTCGGTGCCGACAAGCAGCCGCAGCGCATTGCCCGCCTGCTCGACGGCGCGCGAACGCGCTTCGAGATCGGCGCTGGCGCTCGCGACCTGGCCTTCGGCCTGCGCGATGTCGACGCCGCTCGCCTGGTCCGCGAGCTTGAGCCGGCGCGCGAGATCGAGCGACTGGCGCCAGTCGTTCAGCGTGCGCTCGGACAGTGCGCGCTGTTCCTGCGCGAGCCGCTCGGCGAAATACGCGTTGGCCACGGAGCCGACGAGCGCGATCTGCACCGCGCGGCGGCCGTGATCGGTCGCGAGGTAACGCGCGAACGCCGCGTCGGACAGCGACTTCACGCGGCCGAACAGGTCGATCTCGAACGCGCTCACGCCGACGTTCACGCCGTACTGGTTCTGCGTCGTCTCGAACACCGGCGGGTTCGACTGCGAATCGGCCGGCGTGCGCTGGCGCGTGAAGCTCGCGCCGGCGCCGATCGACGGCAGGCGCGCGGAACGCTGGATGCCGTACTGCGCTTCGGCGGCCTGCACGTTCAGCGCGGCCAGGCGCAGGTCGCGGTTGTTCTCGAGCGCGAGCTCGATCAGGCGCTGCAGGCGACGGTCGCCGAACATCGTGCGCCAGCCGAGATCGGCCGCGTTCGCATGCTGGTCGGCCGCGGCAGCGGTCGTATAGGCGGTCGGCACCGGCATCTCGGGCTTGACCAGCTTCGGCGCCATCGAGCATGCCGACAGCGCGAGCGCGGCGGAAACGGCCGCGGTAAGAATGAGCAATCGCATGGCGTCAACCTTGTTGTTCGTGAGTCACGGTGGCGGGCTTCTTGCGGGATGCCTGCCAGGCCGCGATGCGTTCCTGGATGCTCATCACGAACACGAAGAAAACCGGCACGAAGAAGATGGCCAGGACGGTGGCGGTCACCATGCCGCCGAACACGCCGGTGCCGATCGCGTGCTGCGTCTCGGCGCTGGCGCCGGTCGCGATCATCAGCGGCACGACGCCGAGGCCGAACGCGAGCGAGGTCATCAGGATCGGGCGCAGGCGCAGTTTCGAAGCCTGCACGGCTGCTTCGACGAGCCCCTTGCCTTCCTCGCGCAACTGCTTCGCGAACTCGACGATCAGGATCGCGTTCTTGGCGGACAGGCCGATCACGGTGATCATCCCGACCTTGAAGAACACGTCGTTGGGCAGGCCGCGCAGCAGGACCGCACCGATCGCGCCGATCAGGCCGAGCGGCACCACCAGCATCACCGACAGCGGGATCGACCAGCTTTCGTACAGCGCGGCGAGCACCAGGAACACCACGATCATCGACAGCGCCATCAGCATCGGCGCCTGCGATGCCGACTGGCGTTCCTGCAGCGACTGACCGGTCCACTCGACCGCGAAGCCCGGGGGCAGTTGCGCGGCCAGACGCTCCATCTCGGCCATCGCGGCGCCGCTCGACTGGCCGGGGGCGGCCGTGCCCGAGATCCGTGCGGACGGATAACCCTTGAAGCGCACCATCTGCAGCGGCGTCTCGGTCCACACCGGGCGAACCACCTCGGACAGCGGCACCATGCCGCCGGCCGCGTTGCGCATGTACAGCTTCATCACCTTGTCGATCTGCATGCGCGCCGGCGCATCGGCCTGGATGATCACCTGCTGCATGCGGCCCGCGTTCGGGAAGTCGTTCACGTAGGTCGAACCCATCGCGGTCGACAACGTGTCGCTGATCGTCGTGAACGAGACGCCGAGCGCCTGCGCCTTCGCGCGGTCGATCTCGAGCCGGATGCTCGTGCCGGCCGGCAGGCTGTCCGGGTACACGCCGGTCACGACCTTGCTTTGCGCGGCGAGTTCGAGCAGCTTCGCTTCAGCCGCCTTGAGCGCCGCCGTGCCCTGGTTGGCGCGGTCTTCCAGGCGCATCGAGAAGCCCGAGCTGTTGCCGAGTTCGTCGATCGCCGGCGGCAGCAGGCTCATCACCGTGCCTTCGGTCACACCGGCCATCGCCTGCTGGGCCAGCATGCCTTCCTCGAGCGTCGACGAGTCGCCGCGGTCCTTCCAGTCCTTCATCACGGACCAGTTGATCGCCGCGTTCGGGCCCTGGCCCGAGAAGCCGTAGCCGATCACGGAAATGCTCGACCGGATTGCCGGACGCGAAGCAAGATGCTTCTCCAGCGTTTTGACCACGTCATGCGTACGCTCGGCGGTAGCGTCTCCGGGCAGCAGAAAGCTGGTGATGAAGTAGCCCTGGTCCTCGTCCGGCAGGAACGACGACGGCAGGCTGCGGAAGCCGAACACCAGCGCGCCCGAAATCGCGACGAACACGAGCATCACGCGACCCGTGCGGCCAACCAGGCGGCCGACGCGCGTTTCGTACCATTTCGTCAGGCGATCGAAGCGGCGGTTGAACCAGCCGAAGAAGCCGCGCTTCTCGTGGTGGCCCGGTTCGAGCGGCTTGAGCATCGTCGCGCACAGGGCCGGCGTGAGCGTCAGCGCGAGCAGCGCCGAGAACAGGATCGACACGGCCATCGACATCGTGAACTGCTTGTAGATCACGCCGACCGAGCCGCTTGCCATCGCCATCGGCAGGAACACCGCGGTCAGCACCAGCGTGACGCCGACGATCGCACCGGTGATTTCCTTCATCGCCTTCGACGTCGCGTCCTTCGGCGACAGTCCTTCCTCGGCCATCAGGCGCTCGACGTTCTCGACGACCACGATCGCATCGTCGACGATGATGCCGATCGCGAGCACCATGCCGAACATGGTCAGCACGTTGATCGAGAAACCCGTCAGCAGCATCACCGTGAACGTGCCGAGCATCGCGACCGGCGCGACGATGGCCGGGATCAGCGTATAGCGCACGTTCTGCAGGAACAGGTACATCACCAGGAACACCAGCACCATCGCTTCGAGCAGCGTGTGCAGCACCTTCTCGATCGAGATCTTCACGAACGGCGACGTGTCGAGCGGGATCGAGTAGGTCATGCCCGACGGCATCGACTTGCTCAGTTCGGCCATGCGAGTGCGGATCGCGTCCGCGGTCTTCACCGCGTTGGCGCCCGGTGCGAGCTGCACGCCGACGAGGGTGGCCGGCTTGTTGTTCTCGCGGCTCACGAACGTGTAGTTCTGCGAGCCGAGTTCGACGCGCGCGACGTCGCCGAGCACGACCTTCGAGCCGTCCGCGTTCGCACGCAGCACGACCTTCGCGAACTCTTCCGGCGTCGTGAGCTGGCCCTGCGCGGTGAGCGGCACGGTCACGCGCTGGCCCTTCAGCGCGGGCAACGCACCGAGGCTGCCCGGCGCGATCTGCACGTTCTGCTGGCCGATCGCGGTCGTCAGGTCGCTCATCGACAGCCCGAAATTGATCAGCTTCTGCGGATCGACCCAGATGCGCATCGCGCGTTCGGAGCCGAACTGCAGCACGCGCCCGACGCCGTCGACGCGCCGCAGCTCCTCGGACACGCTGCGCGCCATGTAGTCGGCGAGCGCGCCTTCGTCGAAGCGGCCGTTGTCGGAGCGCAGGCTGACGATCATCAGGAAGCCGGACGACGCGGATTCGACGATCAGCCCGTTCTGGCGCACGGCCGCGGGCAGGCGCGGCTCGACCGACTTGATCTTGTTCTGCACGTCGACCTGCGCCAGCGCCGGATCGGTGCCGGGCTTGAAGGTCACGGTGATCTGCGCCGAGCCGGACGTATCGGCCGACGATTCGAAGTACAGCAGGTTCTTGACGCCGGACAGCTCGCGCTCGATGAGGCTCAGCACGCCGTCGTTCATCGTCTGCGGCGTGGCGCCCGGGTAGTTCGCGGTGATCGTGACGGACGGCGGCGCGACCGACGGGTAGCGCGCGACCGGCAGTTGGGGGATCGCGATCAACCCGGTCAGGATGATGAAGAGCGCGATCACCCAGGCAAACACCGGGCGGCGGATAAAGAATTCAGCCATGACTGGATGCTCCTCGTGGCTCAGTGCGCGGACGCGGTGGCGGCCGCGTCAGGCGACTTCCAGTCGGTCGCGGCGGCCGGCGCGCCGTCGACCAGGCGTTCCATGCCTTCGACGACGACCTTCTGGCCGGTCTGCAGGCCCGACTTGATGCGGTAGCTGCGGTTCGTCAGCTCGCCGACTTCGACGGCCTTCAGGTGCGCCGCGCCCTTCGCGTCGAGCACCCAGACCTGCGGCTTGCCGCCGGCACGCACGACGGCCTGTTGCGGCACCATCAGCGCGTTCGCGTAGTGCGCGCGCGGAACGCGGGCGCGCACGTACATGCCCGGCAGCAGCTCGCGCTTCGGGTTGTCGACCAGCACGCGCAGCAGCACGTCGCCGGTGCCCGGATCGACGTTGACGCCCGAGAACAGCATGCGGCCCTTCACGTCGTAGCGCGTATCGTCGTCGCGCAGCACGTCGACCGGCAGGCCGTTGCCCGCGGTGTCGGGCTTTGCCGCGAGCGCGCCGCGCAGCGATTCGAGCGACGCGGCCGGCTGGCGCACGTCCACGTAGACCTGGTCGATCTGCTGGATGCGAGCCATCGGCTGGCTGTCGCTGCTGGCGACCAGCGCACCCTCGGTCACGAGGGCCTGGTCGATGCGGCCCGCGATCGGCGCTTCGACGGTCGCGAACTTCAGGTCGAGCTGGCGTCGTGCGAGCGTCGCGCGGGCCTGCGCGACGTCGGCGGCGGCCTGGTCGCGCTGCGATACCGAATCGTCGTAGACCTGCCGGCTGATCGCGTCGGCTTCGACCAGCGGCTTCAGTCGCGTGGTCTGCACCTTGGCCCGTGCGAGCGCGGCTTCCGCGCGTTGCAGAGCCGCCGCTGCCGTATCCATGTCGGCCTTGAACGGCGCCGGATTGATCTGGAACAGCGGCTGGCCGGCGCGGACTTCGGTGCCTTGCTCGAACAGGCGGCGCTGCACGATGCCGCTGACCTGCGGCCGGATTTCGGCGATCCGCACGGCCGCGACGCGGCCAGGCAGGTCTTCGCTCACGTCGAGCGGCGTGGCGGCCACGGTCATCGCCGCAACCGGGATGGCCGGCGCGGCGGCCTGCTGTTCGGTGGGCCCGCAGCCCGCCAGCATCGCCGCCACCAGCGCGCACACGGCGCTGGTGCAGGCTCGTTTCTGATTCTTCATGTGGACTCCATCGGACGCAGGCTCCCAACGGCCCGCATTGTCGGAACGCAGTGTGCGTGCGCCCGATGGAGGTTTTTGTACGGAAAGATGGAGGTTCGATGGAGGGAGAAAGACGGGAGCGATGCGCGAGCGGGGTGGATGCCGGTCCGGGCGCTCCCATGGCCGGCAACCTTTGCGTGCTCCCATGAACGGCTCCCTTCGGCGATTCCGGGGGCGGGAAGCGCCGCGGCGGGCAATGTGTTGCGTGCTGCGTGCTGCGTGCTGCGTGCTGCGTGCTACGTGCTACGTGCGGGCGGTGACGCCTAACCGGTCGTGACGCAGGCTGACGCGCCGCGCGCCGCCGTGGCCTGCAGGTGCCGGTCCCGGTCGGCCAGCCAGTGATCCCGCTCGCCGCGCCAGCCGACCGCGTGGATCCGGTCGATCTGGCGCGCGGCAATGGTAGCCGCGCAGGCCGCGCCGGAAAGCGGGATGTCCAGCAGATGCCAGTTGCCCGCATGCGGCGTCTCGACCGCACGGAACGGCCCCGCGGCCGGCGCCAGCGACGCGGGCGTGGCGCCGTGCCCGGCTCCGCATGCGTTCGAGAGGCTGTCCAGCCGAAGCCGGTCGCGGAACGCCGGATCGGCGAGGGTGCCGGTCTGCGCGATGCCCAGCCCGAGCGGGCCGGCGGCGATCGCGATGACGATCCAGATGCCGGCGTGGCCGACCACGACGTCGAGCCCGTCCAGCAGATCGCAGTCCGCGATCGCGAGATGGCTGGCGTCGCGCTCGATCAACGTCAGTGCGTCGGCCGCGCGGCCGGCCAGCGTGCCGAGGATCATGCGCAGGGCCGATCGGCTGATCGCGAACCGGCGGCCGTGCGCGCGATTGGGATGCGTCCTGGCGCGCCGCAGTTCCGACTTCGACAGGCACAGATGGCCTTGCTCGCTGGAGAGGAGCTGCCATTCGCCGCGCAACCGCCACAACAGGATCTCGCCCGGATCGGGGCGGCGCGACGGACAGGACGCGAGCGTGTGCGAGCTCGCGATCGTCAGGGATGGGTAGCGCATGCCGGCCCTCGTCGTGTCGGTGGCGGATGCAGCGCGGGCCGGGTCATGCCGGCCGGCCGGCCTGCGCTGCGTCGCTGCCCGGGTGCGGCCGCGTGAGCCGCTCGGCAAGCGACACGGCCTGCTCGAACGACGCCACCGCATGATGCGGAATCCCGAATGCCTTGACGGCGACCTCGCCGTGCTCGGCCACTTCCGCGCGCCGTTCGGGATCGGGTTCGACGCTGATGAGCGCCTTGCATACGGCGCCCAGCTCGGCCTTGTTCTGCTTGAGCCAGATCGCGCGGTGCTTGCGGTCGTCCTGCGATTCGTCGGTAGCGAGTTCGACGTAGACGACGACAAACGGTTCGCCGTGGCGCATCAGCGTGTCGATCTCGCGTTCCCAGCGGAGCGCGTAGCCCGGCGTCGCGTGTTCGGCGCGGAACACGCAGACGGGAAAGCGCTGGATGTCGTGTAACGCGAAGGCGTTCGGATCGAGAGCGGGCATCGAGGTATCTCCAGTGGATGAGCGACGCCGAAGCGTCGCGGCGTCGGGGCGGCGTTCAATGCGGGGCCGCCGGCGGTGTGTCGGCCTGCGCGACCGGCGGCGCGGCGCGCCAGCCGACGCCGAGCGACTTGTAGAGCGCGATCGCGCCTTGCACCTGCGCGAGCCGGCTGAGCGCGAGCGCATCGCGGGCGCGGTACGTCGCGCGCTGCGCGGTGAGCACCGACAGGTATTCGCCGAGGCCGTTGCGGTACAGCCGCGTCGCGCGCGATTGCGCATCCTGGCTGCTGTCGACCGCCGCGGCGAGCATGGCCTGCCGGTCGCGCGCGGCGCCGATCGCGACCAGCGCGTCCTCCACCTCGCGAAACGCGATGCGGATGCGCTGCTCGTATGCGAGCCGTGCGGCTTCGGCCGCCGCGCGCGCGGCGTCGACGCCGGCTTTTGCGCGGCCGCCGTCGTACAGCGTCTGGGTGCCCTCGAGCGCGATCGACCACGCGACGCTCGCGCCCGAGAATAGGTCCTGCACGAGGCTGGCTGTCGTGCCGAGACTGAGCGGAATCGCGAAATGCGGAAACTGTTCGGCGCGCGCGACGCCGATTTGTGCGGTCGCGGCGGCGAACCGCCGTTCGGCGGCGCGGATGTCGGGCCGCTCGCGGATCACGTCCGACGGCAGCGTGACGGGCAGCGCGGGCGCGACCGGCAGTGTCGCGCCGGGCGCGCCCAGCGTGTCGCGCAGCGTCTCCGGGAAGCCGCCGACCAGCACGCCGATCGCATGCGAGAGTTGCGCGACGTCGCGCTGCAGCGGCGGCAGCGTCGCCTGCGCGAGCTGCAGCTCGGCACTCGCCTGCGCGACCGCGAACGACGTGCCGAGGCCGCGCCGGTTCGAGCGCTCGGTGAGCTGCCGCGTGGCGTCGAGGCTCGCGACGTTGTCGGTCGCGATCCGCAGCCGCTCCTGGGTCGCGCGCAGCTCCGCGTAATCCGACGCGAGCTCGGCCAGCAGGCTCACGAGGATCGCGTGGCGATCGTCGTCGAGCGCATCGAGCTGCGCGTCCGCCGATTCGATCGCGCGCCGTGTGCCGCCGAACAGGTCGAGTTCCCACGACGCGTCGAAGCCGAGCCGGTAGGTGCGCGACTGCCCGATCCCGGGCGGCCACTCGAGCGAGCGCGACGAGCGCAGCGCCTCGGCGTTCCCGCCCGCGGTGGCGGTCGGGCCGAGGCGGCTCGCGATCTGGTCGCGTTCGGCCCGCGCCTGCAGCAGCCTTGCCTGCGCGATCGCGAGATCCTGGTTGTGCGCGATCGCCTGGGCGACCAGCGCGTCGAGCTGCGCGTCGCCGAACGATCGCCACCAGTCCTGCAACTGCGCGGGATCGGCCGGCACCGTGTTGCGCGGCGCGGCCCAGGCGGGCGGATGCGCAGGCTGCGGTTTCACGTAATCGGGGCCGACGGTCGTGCACGCGGCGAGCGCGCACGCGCAGGCGACGACGAGGGCGGTGGCGCGGCGCGGCGCGCGCAACGGGGGAAACGGGCGTCGCATCGTCGCCTCCCTCACATCCATCCGTGCAGCCAGGCCGCGAGCCGGCCGCGCGGCGTGCGCTCGCGCCCGTGTTCGCCGACCTCGACGCTGCACGTCATGCCCGCCGCCAGCAGCACGCCGGCCGGCACCCGGTCGATCTCGATGCGCACCGGGATGCGCTGCGCGAGCCGCACCCAGCTGAAGGTCGGGTTGACGGCCGGCAGGCCGAGCTCGTCGAGCGTGCCGTTCTCGTCCGCGATGCCGCGGCCGATGCTCGTCACGTGCCCGCTCAGCAGCGGATCGAAGCCCATCAGCCGGATCGTCGCGGGGGCGCCCGTCGCGATGCGGCGCAGCTTGGTCTCCTCGAAATAGCCGGTGATCCAGAAGCTGTGCGCGTCGAGCACCGAGATGCCGGGCTTGCCCTCGACCGCGTAGTCGCCGTGACGCAGGCGCAGCTGCGTCACGTAGCCGTCGACCGGCGAGCGCAGCGTCGTGCGCTCGAGGTCGAGCTTCGCGACGTCGAGCGCGGCCAGCGCCTTGCGATGCTCGGCCTGCGCGATCGCCACCGCGCGGCTCGAACGCTGGATGTCCTCGCGCGGCACGAGATCGTCGAGGCCGGTGCGCCGCCGTGCTTCGTCCTGCTTCTGGCGCACCGTCTCGGCGGTCGAGGCGACCTGCGCCTCCGCCTGTTCCACCGCCAGCGAGAAGCGCTGCGGATCGATCCGGTACAGCACGTCGCCTTTCGCGACCCGCTGGTTGTCGACCACGGCGACTTCGACGACGGTGCCGGACACTTCGGGCGCGATCCGCACGACGTGCGCACTGACGCGCGCGTCGCGCGTCCACGGTGCGAGGACATAGGCATGCCAGAGCGCGGCGACCAGCACGATCGCGACGGCCACCGTGGCGAGCGTCAGCAGGGAGCGGGTGAGGGGTTTGAGCGACATGACGCGATACGTTTCGACGTGAAGTTACACATAGAGGATGAGCGTGGCGACGAGCACGAGCGAAATCGCGAACTCGAACAGCGCCGGGTGCCACACGCGGCGCAGCACGCCGAGCCGGGCGAGCAGCGCGCGCACGGCCAGGTAGAGCGGCACGGTGGCGCACGCATAGACGAAGAACGGCGGCAGGTAGATGCCGGCCAGCGGGAATTCACTGAGCATCGCGGGCGCGCTCCGGAACGGCGGTGAAATAGGCGGCGTACGTGTGCAGCAGCACATGGACGTCGGCAAAGGCGGCCATCAGCCCCTTCAGGTCGGTGTTGCCCGGCTGCGCGGCGGCGAGGCCGGCGAGGGCGTGCGCCGCGCGCCGCGCATGGCGGGCCGCGCGCGCGGGGGCGGCCGCGTGCCGCGCGAGGCCGGCGAGCCCCGCGCGCACGCGCTGCTGCGCGGTGGCGGGCAGGCCGTCGCGCGCGGCGCCGCGGCGAATCCGCAGCAGCTCCTTGCCGACGTGCAGCGCCGCGAGCGCCTCGATGCTCGCCTGCGTCATCGCGGCCGGCTGGCCGGCGAGCAGCGCGCCGAGCTGGGCAATGCGGTGCTGCTGGCGCTGCTGCCAGCCCGCCGCCGCGACCCGCTTGCCGGCCATGAGCGCGAGCGTGTCGTCGCGGATCGTGCGGCGCAGGCGCGTCGCGTCGGTGGCCAGGTTGCGCGGCAGGATCAGCCGGAACGTGAGCAGCGTGAGGAACGTGGCGAGCACCCACGCGACCGACTGGTTGAGGAACAGCGCGAAGTCGGGGCGGAACGGATTGGTGGCGCCGGTGAGCGTGTTGAACGCGACGAGATAGGCGAGCCCCGCGAGCGCGGTGCGCGGCACGCTCGTCGCGTAGATACCCGGCATCCAGAACAGCGCGAGCGCGACGACGAGCAGCGGAAAGCCCTCGATGCGCGGCAGGATGCCGAACGCGCACACGAACGCGGCCGGCACGGCCAGGATGGTGCCCTTGATGAACGCCTGCGCGCCGGCGGCCGGGTTGCCGGCGGTCGCGAGCAGCGCGCAGTAGGGTGCGACGACGAGCAGCATCATGTCACCCTGGTTCCAGCCGGTGACGAGCCAGAACGCGCCCGAGATCAGGATCGCGCAGGCCGAGCGCACGCCGTTGCGCACGGCCGCGCCCGTGTCGCGATGAAAGCGCACCCGCGCCGGCCGATAGCCCGGCCTCGGGCGCTGCAGTTCGACGAGGCCGTCGAGCGCGGCGCGGTAGTCGTCGATCTGTTCGATCAGCCGCTCGCCGGCGATCAGCAGGGCCGCTTCGTCGCGCGGATCGCCGAGTGCGATGCCGTCGAGCGCGGCGCGCAGCCGGTCGCGCGCGTCGCCGAGCAGCGCGTGCGCGCGCCCGGCGCCGCCGGGGCCTTCGCCCAGCGCGTCGGCCGCGGCCTGCCACGCGGCCGCGAGCTGCGGCTGCAGCGCCGCGACCGCACGCGCGCCGGGGCTGTCGGCCGGCAGCGGCGGCATGCCGCCCGCGAGCGCGCCGAACAGCGATGCCATCCCGTGCCGCACGGCGGCCGCGCGCTGCGCGAGATCCTCCGATTCGGCCTTGCCGAGCGCGAGCAGATCGTCGATGCCATAGATGCCGGTGAACAGCGCGTGCCGCTTGTCGTCGGCGGGCGCCGCCGCGAGGCCGTTGCGCTGCGCGGCGATGACGCGCGCGACGTCGGCCGCGACGCGCGCCACCAGCGTCTCGAGTTTCGCGTGCACGTCGCGCGTGCCGAGCAGCATCGACACGAGGCTCAGGCACAGCACGCCGATCGCGACCGTCGAGCCGCGTCCGATCACGTGTTCGAAGGTCAGTTCGGGATGCAGCATCGCGCCGTAGGTCGCGAGGCCGATCGTGTAGCCGGCCACCACGGTGCCCGACGCGCGGAAGTGCCGCAGCAGCGTCATGCCCGCGACGCACACGCCGAGCCAGAAGGCGAAACCGAGGATGAACAGCAGCGGCTTCTGCGCGAAGCAGGCCATCAGCACGAACGCGACGACCATCCCGGCGATCGTGCCGACCACGCGCCAGACGCCCTTGCCGATCACGGCGCCCTGCACCGGATTGACCACGAGCAGCACCGTCGACGCCGCCGAGTACGGCGTTTCCAGTTCGAGCAGGTACGCGACGCCGAGCGCGAGCGCGGCGGCGATGACCGAGCGCGCGACATACGCGCCGCGCGGCGTGAAGATGTCGATGCGCGCGATCAGCGCCGCGGCCGCGCGATTCAGGCGGCGGGTCGGCGACGCGACGGCGCGCGTCTGATCGGCTGCTTCATGCACTGCGCTCGCTCCGTGAGAAAGGATGAGGCCAGTCTACGGTCGAGCCATGCGTGCGGAACAGTGACGTCTTTGCACTCGACGAGTGTGCGTGACGCATGCGTCACGCATGCGCCGGATGCAGCGCCGGCTGCCCGATGCACAGCCCGCGCACGACCCGCCGCAGCCACTGGTGCGCGGGGTCGCTCTGGAAGCGCGGATGCCAGGCCTGCGTGATCAGCACGGTTTCGAGCGGCACGGGCAGCTCGAACATGCGCACGCCGATCCCGGAGCGCACCGCGCCGCGCGCGAGATGCTCGGGCAGCGGCAGGATCAGGTCGGACGCCTGCAGCGAGAAGATCGCCGCATAAGGCGTCGGCACGACGAGCAGCACGTGCCGCGCGAGGCCGCGCGCGGCCAGCGCGTCGTCGATCGGCCCCGCCGACTTGCCGCGCCGCGACACGCCGATGTGCGGCCAGCGGGCGAACCGCTCGGGCGTGATGTCGTCGTCGAAGATCGGGTGGTCGTGGCGCGCGAGGCCGACGAAGGTGGTCGTGAACAGCGGCTGCACGCGGATCTCCGGCCCGAGGCGGCGCGACGCGCTGATGAACAGGTCGATGCGGCCGCTGCGCAGCGCGTCGTCGTCGATGTCGTCTTCCTCGGGCATGAAGCGCAGCATCGCGCGCGGCATCCCGCGCGCCATTTCCTCGAGCAGGCGGCTGCTGTGCAGGCCGACGAAGATGTCGTTCGCGCGCACGTTGAACTGCTTGTCGAGCGTGCCGAGATCGATTTCCGCGGACGGCGCGAGCAACTGCGACGCGCGCTCCACGGTCTCGCGGACGACGCCGCGCAGCTCGAGCGCGCGCGGCGTCGGCACCATCTTGCGGCCCGCCTGCACGAAGATCGGATCGCCGACCGTTTCGCGGATGCGTGCGAGGGTGCGGCTCATCGCCGGCGGGCTGAGGTTCATGCGGCGTGCGGCGCCGACGACGCTGCCCTCTTCGAGCAGCGCGTCGAGCGAAATCAGCAGGTTCAGGTCGGGTGCCATCGGCTTCTCCGTTTCATCGCGTGCATGCGGCGCAATGGTAGTGCGGGATACGCGCGCGCGGCGTAACTGCAGCGCACGCAACGATTGCGCGCGGCATCACGCGTGACGCACGCATCGAGCGGGTCATCGCCCGGCGCCGGCATCGTGCGGCAGCGAGCGGACGGCGGCGAACGCGCCGTTGACGTACATCAGCGGGTTGACGTCGTCGGACATCGCGACGCGCGTGACCCGTCCGACCAGGATCGAATGCGAGCCGACCTCGACCTGCTCGAGCGTGTCGCAGAAGAACGAGGTCTGCGCGTTCTCGAGATAGGGCAGGCCGGTCGCCGCGTCGGTGCGCCACGCATCGTGCGCGAAGCGCGCGTCGGAGCCGGTCGTGCTGCACGCGAGCGCGAGCGGCACGTGGCAGCTTCGCAGCGCGTTCACGCAGAAGCGCCGGCGGCCGGTGATCGACGCATGAATGCTGGCGCGCCGGTTGATGCACACCAGCACGGTCGGCGGATCGAGCGCGACCGACGTGAACGAGCTGGCGGTCAGCGCGTACGGTGCGGCGTCGGCGTCCGCGCCGCCGGTCGTGACGATCGTGACGGTGGCGGCGACGCCGCGCATCGCCTGTTTCAGTTGCTGCGCAATGTCCACGGTGTTCTGCATGATGCGGTCCTGTCGCAAGAAGGGGCCGGCGCCGCGCGGCGATCCGCGCGGCGCCGGGGCGGGCGTCAGCGCGGATAGGCGTCGGCCCAGGTCCACTGGTAGGACTTGAAGTCCGCGCGGCGCGACTTGAGCTCGGCGTCGCGCGCCTGTTGCTCGGGGCCGTCCGGCAGGTGGAACACGCCGCCGTTGCCGGCCGAGGCAAGCTGGATGCGCGCGCTGCGGTCGATCCGCAGGCGCTGGTACTCGACGAGCGCCGCGCCGAGCGCGTCCTTCGACGCGAGCCCGGTCACGCACCGGCCGAGCACCACCGCGTCCTCGAGCGCCTGCGCGGCGCCCTGAGACTGGTACGGCAGCATCGGATGGCAGGCGTCGCCGAGCAGGCACACGCTGTCCCATACCCAGCGCGTGAGCGGCTGGCGGTCGTGCAGCGACCAGCGGCTCAGGTCCGACGCGCAGCGGATCAGCCCGACGAGGCGCGGATCCCAGCCGTCGAGCTCGGCCTCGAGCGTCGCGCGGTCGCCCTTGCTGCTCCACGATTCGCGCGTGCTGCCGTCGCCGGGCACGATCACGACGAGGTTCAGCAGTCGGCGGTCGCGCACCCAGTAATGGATCGCGTGCCGCCCGGGCCCGAGCCAGATCGTCACCTGCGGCTCCGCGACGATCTCGTGGACGGGCGAGCCCGGATCGATCGCGTCGGCGTCGATCAGCGCGCGATACGCGTCGTCGCCGCTGTAATGCGGCGCGTCGTCGCCGAGCAGCGTCTGGCGCAGCGTCGAATGGATGCCGTCCGCCGCGACGACGAGATCGGCGCGCCAGCGCGTGCCCGCCGCATCGACGACCGTCGCGCCGTCCGGCCCGCAGGCGTCGAGCCCGCGCACCGCGACGCCGCCGAGTACGACGGCGGGCGGGCCGGCCGTGAGCGGGTCGCGCACGGCGTCGAGCAGCACGGCGTGCAGGTCCGCGCGATGCGCGTTCCAGTACGGCGCGTCGAAGGCGGCCTCGACGTCGGCGCCGAGCGGGAACGTGCCGAGCAGGCTGCCGTCCTGCCAGCGGCGGCGGATCGTCGCCGTCGGCGCGACGGCCGCCAGCCGCTGCCGGTCGAGCACGCCCAGCGCGCGCAGCGCGCGCGTGGCGTTCGGCACGACCTGCAGGCCGGCGCCGACTTCCCGAAAGGCCCGGCTCTGCTCGAGGACGGTGACCCGATGGCCGGCGCGGCGCAGCGCGAGCGCGGCGGCAAGGCCGCCGATGCCGGCGCCGACGACGATCGTGTCGAGCGACAGGGACGGTGTCATGGGCGGGTTCGCGGTAGCTCCGGAATCGATCGGCATGGCGTCACAGCCCCGGCAGCACGTCGCGGGCGAACACCTCCAGGTTGTTGCTCATCAGCTCGTACGGCTGTGCGCCGTAGTCGATGTGCCACAGGATCGTGTCGAGGCCGAGATCGGCTTCGAGCGCGCGGATGCGCTGGCGCACGGTCTCGGGCGTGCCGAGCACGGCGGTCGCGTCGAGGTCGGCCGTGTCCATGCCGCCCATCTTGTTCTTCATCGCCTCGTTGTAGCCCTGGTACGCCGACGACTGCACCTGCTCCCAGGATTTCGCGGCTTCCGCGAAATAGCGCCAGTGATGGCGCAGGCGCGGCTCCGCGAGCGCCAGCGCGTGCGCGTCCGAGGTGCCGATCATCAGCGGGATGCTGATCGCGACCTGCGGCTGGCGGCCGGTGTGGCCGTGGTGACGCGCGAACGTGTCGCGATAGAGCGCCACCATCTCCTGCGTCTTCGCGAGCGCGGCCTTGCGCGGCGGCGCGGCCATCAGCAGGTTGAAGCCGCGTTCGCCGATCCACTCGAAGCTCGACGGCGTGAGCAGCGCCGCGACCCAGACCGGCGGGCGCGGCTGCTGCGTCGGGCGCGGCAGCGAGTGCGCGTCCTGGTAGCGGAAGAACGGCGTGTCCTCGCTGACCGATTCCTCGGACAGGAGCCGCACCGTCGCGTCGATCGTCTGCTGGAACCGCGCCTTGCTCGAATCGAGATCGATGCCGAACGCGTCGAACTCGTACGGCAGGAATGCGCGCGCGAAACCGAGTTCGAGCCGCCCGTTCGAGATCGCGTCGAGCTGGGCGGCCTCGGCGGCGAGCTGGATCGGATGGTGGAACGACGCCTGGATGCCGCCCGTCATCAGGCGGACCGATTCGGTCCGCGCGGCCGCGGCCGCGAGGAACATCAGCGGCGACGGGCTGTAGCCGCCGTACGGCTTCAGGTAGTGCTCGGTCATCTTCACGTACGTGTAGCCGAGCCGGTCCGCCAGCGCGCTGAGCTTCAGCGCGTGTGCGTAGTAGTCGGCCGCTGAGCGGTCGGCCGGGCCGGTATCGGGCAGAAAGGACACGCCGAACTTCATAGACACCTCACAGGTTGATGTGCTGCCGTTGTCTGCAAAGGGGAAACGATGCCGCGTCGAATGCGTCCCCTGGTCGGGAAACAGGATCGCTCGCAATGTACTTGCAAGGATGATCCAATCATAGGATGATTGGGTCTATGCAAGTCTTACACGTTGCAAGAGTTGCTGCAAGCGTTGCTCGGTTGTTGCTCCAGTTCCGCCCGCATGCGGGCACCCCGGGGGCAGGCTGAAGTCGAACGGGCCGGCCTCTCCATTTCTGGCGAGGAATCACGGATGAACTCTCTTCTATCGGTTTCTGGCAAGGCGCTCAGGATGCGGCGCGTGGTGCGCGCCGCGTCGGGCAAGTGTTTGATGGTGCCGCTCGACCATTCGCTCGCGGATGGCCCGATCGCCCATCCGCAGCAGTTGCGGCAGCTCGTCGGCGACATCGCCGCGCACGGCGGCGACGCGATCGTCGTGCATCGGGGCCGCGCGCGTTTCCTGTCGCCCGAGGTGCTGAGCGATCTCGCGCTCGTCGTGCACCTGAACGGCAGCACGCGTTACGCGGAAGACGCGAACGCGAAGACGCTGTTCGCGAGCGTCGAGGACGCCGTGGCGAGCGGCGCGGATGCGGTCAGCGTGCACGTGAATCTCGGCTCCAGGACGGAAACCCAGCAACTGCTCGACCTGAGCCGCATCGCGACCGAGTGCGCGCGCTGGTCGATGCCGTTGCTCGCGATGATCTATCCGCGCGGCCCGGGCCTCGGAGATCGTCCGCAGACCGAACTGATCGCCCATGCGGCGAACGTCGCGGCGGATCTCGGCGCCGACATCGTCAAGCTGCCGTACAGCGGCGATGCCGCGAGCATGGCCGACATCATCGCCGGCTCGTCGCTGCCGGTGCTGGTCGCGGGCGGCGCGAAGCTGCCGGAGGACGAGTTCGTCGCGTTCACGTCGCGCGTGATGCATGCGGGCGCGCTCGGCATCGCGGCGGGCCGCAACGTGTTCGCCGCGCCGAAGGCCGCACCGCTGATCCGCCGCCTGTCCGACGCCGTGCACGGCGTCGAGCGGCGCGCCGCGCACCTGGCGGCCTGATCCGGCACGCCGGGCCGTCGCGCCCGGTTTCTTTCGATCATCGAGGGTTTCCATGCTTCGCTATCCGTGGATCGACCTGCGCGCGCTCGGCGCGCAGGCAGGCGCCGTCGCGGCCGATGCGGCGAGAGCCGGCGCGCGCCGCTTCGTGGTGGCCGAGGCCGACCGCGACGCATACGCGGCCGGCGCGGCCGCGCAACTGGCCGTTTCGCCGGCGGGCGTCGTGACGCTGGCCGACGACGCACATGCACCGCTCGCGGGCGTTTGCGTGCGGATCGGCGGCGCGGCCGACTTCGAGGCCGCGCGCGCGGCGATCGCGCGGCATGCGCTCGTCCTGCTCGACTATGCACTCGCGACCACGGTGCCGCTCGAGCGGCTGCTCGCGCAGGCCGGCGCCGCCGCATGCCGCATCGTCGTCTCGCTGGCCGATCCGCACGCCGCGGCCTATCTCGCGAGCCGGCTCGAGCAGTCGCCGGTCGACATCGCGTTCGCGCCGCATGATGCGGCCGCGCTGCGCGGGATGCTGGCCGCGTGCGGCGAGCTGCGCCCGCGCGAGCCGCTGAAACTGAAAACATTCGAAGTACAGAGTGTCGAGCCGATCGGCGTCGGCCTGCACGCGGTGATCGACGGCTGCTCGCAGCTCGACGGCGACGAATGCGTGCTGACCGGCGCGAGCGCGACCGGCCTGCTGCTCGTTGCCGCCGGCGCCGCACGCGCGCCGGGCCGGCCGCTCGCGTTCGGCATCGACGCGGGCTCGGCCGAATCGTTCGTGTTCTGCGGCGGCGACCGCACCCGCCAGCTGTCACGGCTGCGTTCGGGCGAACGGATCCTCACGGTCGACCCGGCGGGCGATACGCGCGCGATCGTGGTCGGCCGCGTGCGGATCGAATCCGCGCCGCTCGTCGCGCTGCACACGCGCAGCGCGTCCGGCGCGAACGTGCGCGTCGTGATGCGCGGCGACGGCGCGGTACGGGTGCGAACCGACGACGGCGCCTGCGTCGGTCTTGCCGATGTTGCGCCCGGCTTCCGGCTTGCGGGCCATGAGCCGGGCGTCGGCTGGGTGGATTGCCGGATGAGGGCCGCCGCGTCGCGTTCGGCCGTCTCCGTCAGCCGCTAGTTTCATCCTTGTCTTGTCCCTCAACCTGCGTTATCCCCATCGAAGGAGATTGGCCTTGAAGAAGCTTTCCTGGATTGACCTGCGCAACATCGGCGAGCTCGCGGACGAGATCACCGAGGAGGCGTTGCATGTCGGCGTGTCCGCATTCGTCGTGAAGGATGCGGAGCAGGCCGGGCGGTTGCCTCCGAGCGCGTGCAAGGTCGCGGTCGTCGATCGCCAGCCGGTCGACGCTGCGCTGCTCGAGCAGGTGCAGATCGTCCTCGTGAAGGACGGCTTGCCGGTCGATTTCGCGGTGCCGGACGGTGTCGAGCTTGGCGTGTTCATCGAGGTGACGGGCGAGACGACGCTCACGCGCGCCTGCGAGCTGTCGACGGTCACGCCGTGGCTGCTCGTCGAGTTCCTGCAGGATCCGAGCAAGATCCCGCTCGAAATCCTGCTGGCCGCCGCCGATCGCGCGTCGGGCGAACTGATCACCGTCGTCGCCGACCTCGAGGACGCGGAAGTGACGCTGAACGTGCTGCAGCGCGGCCCCGAGGGCGTGCTGCTCACGCCGACGCAAGTCGGGCAGGCCACGCAGCTCGTGTCGATCTGCAGCGACACGGTCGAGGACCTGCAACTGGAGGAAATCGAGATCGTCGGGCTCACGCACCTCGGGCCGGGCGAACGGGTGTGCGTCGATACGTGCTCGCGTTTCGAACAGGACGAAGGCATCCTCGTCGGCTCGTACTCGACCGGCATGATCCTGATCAGCAGCGAGACGCACCCGCTGCCGTACATGCCGACGCGCCCGTTCCGCGTGAACGCGGCCGCGCTCCATTCGTACGTCGTCGCACCGGACAACCGGACGCGCTACCTCGCCGAGCTCGAATCGGGCGCGGAAATTCTCGCGGTCAACGCGCAGGGCAAGGCGCGCCGCGTGGTGGTCGGGCGCGCGAAGGTCGAGACGCGGCCGCTGCTGCTGATCGAGGCGAAGAACGCCGCCAACCGCGCGATCAACATCATCGCGCAGGACGACTGGCACGTGCGCGTGCTCGGGCCGAAGGGCAGCGTGCACAACATCACGGAGCTCAAGCGCGGCGACCGCATCCTCGGCTACACGCTCGATGCGCAGCGCCACGTCGGCTACCCGATCCGGGAATTCCTGCACGAGCAGTGATCCGCGTGCTGCGTTGACGATGCGATCGCGCGGTGCATCACGCACCGGCGCGATCGGAACATGTTGAGGAGTGCTTTATGGAAAATGCGGCAAAACAGGTGCTGGATACGCTGTTCGGACGATGGCGCAGCCGGATCCTGTATGCGGGCACGCGGCTCGGCGTGTTCGATGAGGTGACGACGGATACGCCGGTCTCGTCGGCCGCGCTCGCGGCGCGGCTCGACGTGGACGAGCCGCTGCTGTACCGGCTGCTGCGGGCGCTCGCGTCGCTCGGCCTGCTCGACGAGGATGTGCGCCGCGGCTTCAGGGCCACCGAGTCGGGAGCGCTGCTGCACGCGGACGCCGCGAGCACGCTGCGCGACTTCGTGCTGTTGCAGGAGGGCCCCGAGCACTACGCGATCTGGGCGCACCTGCCCGACATGGTGCGCGAGGGGCAGCAGAACGGCTTCGTGCGCGAGTTCGGCGCGATGGCGTTCGACTATGCGAAGGATCACGCGCGCTACCGCACCGATTTCAAGCGCGCGATGTCGAGCTTCTCGACCGTGCAGTCGGAACAGGTCGTCGATGCGCTGCGCGACGTGACGTTCGCGCCGGGCGCGCACGCGTGCGACATCGGCGGCGGCCAGGGGCACATGCTGTGCACGCTGCTGCGGCGGTTCGGGGCGCTGACCGGCGTCGTGTTCGACCTGCCCGAGGTGATCGAAGGCGACGCCGACGGCTGGGCGCAGCGGATGGGCGTGAGCGCGCGTTGCAGCAAGGCGGGCGGCAACATGTTCGAGGCGGTGCCGGCGGCCGACGTCTACCTGCTGAAGCTGATCCTGCACGACTGGAACGACGACGAGTGCGTGGCGATTCTCAAGCGGGCGCGTGAAAGCGCCCGGGACGGGGCGCGCGTGTTCGTGATCGAACGGGTCGTGCCGGCCCCGGGCGTCGCGCATTTCTCGAAGCTCTACGACATCCACATGATGTGCTGGGGCAGCGGCCGCGAACGCACGCGTGACGAATACGAGGCGTTGCTCGGCGCCGCCGGCTGGCGTCCGGCCGGGGTGCGCTCCGCGCCGGACGGGCAGATCGACGTGATCGAGGCGGTTGCCGCGTAGCGCCCGCCGCGCCCGTCGTCAGGCGGCGGGCGTCTCGCGGGTCTCGAGCCAGGTCATCTGCGGCTTGAGGATCGCGAGGGTCGCGCGCACCGCCTTGTTCTCGTCGCGCTGTTCGATCGCATCGAGCACCGCCTGGTGCGCCTGCATGTCGGGTTCGGGAATCTCGGCCTCGTCGAGCTCGACGAGGACGTCTTCCACGTTCGCGAGGATCGAGCCCGAGAAGTAGCGGTACAGCGCTTCGAGCGCGTGATTGTGCGATGCCGTGGCCACGGCGATGTGGAACGCGCGGTCGCGCTCGACGAACTTCTTCACGTCGCGCGCCGCCTCGCGCTCGCCGCGCGCCTTCAGCAGCTTGCGCAACGCGGCGAGATCCTCGTCGGTGCGCCGGCGCGCCGCGTAGCGCGCGCATTCCGTTTCGAGCATGCATTGCAGTTCGAGGTGGTCGCTGCGCGCGGCGCGATCGACGTTGCGCATCGTCTCGGCCGGATCGACGTTGCGCCGCACGTAGGTGCCGTCGCCCTGGCGCACTTCGAGCACGCCGGAATACGCGAGCGTGCGCACCGCCTCGCGCACCGTGTTGCGCCCGACCTCGAGCTGCTTCGCGAGATCGAGTTCGGTCGGAATGCGCTGACCGACGCGCCAGATACCCGACGTGATATTGGACTTGAGGATCTCGATTGCCGAATCGACGAGGGAGTGCCGGGTGGCCGGGGGCAGGCTGGACATTGCGTGGGTCACTTTAAACTTGAGAGTGACACTATCCTATCATCGGATCATTTATTTGGTCGTTCAGGATAACGACATTCATACATGACATTTTGTTAACGTCAGACGAATAGCGGGGCGATTCATTCATGCGCGCCGCACATTCGTCGATTGCGTCTACCGGCATTTACCCGCGCCGCTACGGCGTAAATGATTCCCATTTGCTGTTCAGTCGAGGCCGCCGTTGCAACGGTGGCCCTTCTCCCTACCCGCGGGCGCGGTGGATTCGCCGACGTCCGTCCCCGATTTTCGGATAACCCGATATGAGTCAATTACACACCGGCCGCCGTGCGCGGCCTGGAATTCCGTTGTCGCGCGCGGCATGGCGGCGTGCGCCGGGCTGGGCGGTCGCGCTGGCCTGTGCGGCCGCCATGCCGGTTGCCGTGGCGGCGCGGGATGTGCAGGATGCGCAGGACGCAGGCGAGCCCGCGGAGGCGCCGTTGCTCGCGCCGATCGTCGTCGACGGGCGGCGCGAGACGGGCGACGGCCCGGTGCGCGGCATCGCGGCCGACGTCTCGCGCGCGGGCACCAAGACCGACACGGCGATCGTCGAGGTCCCGCAGGGCCTGTCGGTCGTCACGCGCGAACAGATGGACCAGCAGGACGTGCACAGCGTCGGCGACGCGCTGCGCTACACGCCGGGCACCTACTCCGATTCGCGCCCCGGCGGCGTGCTCGAGAGCGTGTTCCTGCGCGGCTTCGGCGGCTTCGCGGCGGCCGCGATCAATCCGCAGATGCTCGACGGCCTGCCGCTGCCGAAAGGCATCAACTGGGCCGCGAGCGTCGTCGATCCGTGGACGCTCGAACGCATCGACGTGCTGCGCGGCCCCGCGTCGGTGCTGTACGGGCAGGCGAGCCCCGGCGGCATCGTCGACATGGTCAGCAAGCGGCCGACGCGCGACGCGCAGCACCTGATCGCCGTGCAGACCGGCAACCGCGATCGCGGGCAGCTCGCGTTCGACTTCAGCGGGCCCGTGACGCAGGACGGCACCTGGCGCTACCGGATCGACGGCCTCGCGCGCCGCGCGGACGAGCAGATCGATTACTCGAAGCAGCAGCGCATCGTCGTCTCGCCGTCGCTGACGTGGCAGCCGAACGCCGACACCAGCCTCACGCTGCTCAGCTCGTTCCAGCGCGATCCGCACAACAACTTCGCGGGCTGGCTGCCGGCCCTCGGCACGCTGTGGGAGGACGGAGGCCGGCGGCTTCCGACGCGCTTCTATCCGGGGCTGCCGGGCTTCGACACGTACGACCGCACGCAGGCGATGATCGGCTATGCGTTCGAGCATCGTTTCGATTCGACGTGGAAGGTCCGGCAGAACGTGCGCTATACGCACCTCGACGTCGACTTCGAGGGCGCGGCCGTCAATTTCTTCATGCCTTATCTGTCGCCGGGCGTACTGAACCGTTCGCTGTCGTGGTCGCGCGAGCACGTGAACCATCTCGCGCTCGACAACCAGGCCGAGATGCGCGTGATGACGGGGCCGGTCGAGCATACGGTGCTGGCCGGGCTGTCGTACGAGCATGCGGTGGCGAACCTCGTCGGCTCGGGCTTCGGCGCGGCGCCGCCGCTCGATACGCGTGCGCCCGACTACGGGCAGCCGTTCACGGTGCCGCCGGTCTCGCAGCAGACCCGCCAGACGCCCGACCGCATCGGCGTCTACCTGCAGGACCAGGTGCGCTGGAATCGCTGGGTCTTCACGCTCGGCGGGCGCCAGGAATGGTCGCGCACGACCACCGACGACCTGCTGCACGCGTCGAGCGTGCAGCAGAGCGCGCGCGCGTTCACCGGCCGCGCGGGCGCGGTCTACCTGTTCGACAACGGCTTCGCGCCGTACCTGAGCTATTCGACGTCGTTCGAGCCGGCGCTCGGCACGCGCTTCGACGGCCAGCCGTTCACGCCGACGAGGGCGAAGCAGTTCGAGCTCGGGCTGCGCTACCAGTCGCCGGACCAGCTGCACACCGCGTCGGTCGCCGCGTTCGACATTCGCCAGCGCAACGTGCTCACCGCCGATCCCGAGCATCCGTTCTTCAACGTGCAGACGGGCGAAGTGCGCTCGCGCGGCATCGAACTGGAGGGCCGCACGCGCGTATGGAAGCAGCTGGACGTGATCGCCGCGTATACGTATCTCGACACGACGGTGCAGGCCGATACCGATCCGACCGTCGTCGGCAAGCGCGTGGCGGCCGTGCCGCGCCATCTCGCGTCGCTGTGGCTCGACTACGCGGTCGACCGGCCCGGGCTGCGCGGGCTGAAGGTGGGCGGCGGCGTGCGCTATATCGGGCGCAGCGCGGGCGACAACGTCAACACGTTCGACGTGCCGGCCGTCGTGCTCTTCGACCTCGGGCTGTCGTACGACCTGGGCGTCGAGCGGCCCGCGTGGAAGGGGTGGCGCATCGGCGCGCACGTGAACAACCTGTTCGACCGGACCTATGTGTCGTCGTGTTTTTCGGCGGGCGGATGCTTTTACGGCACGCGGCTGACGGTGACGGGCGACCTCAGCTACCGGTGGTGACGGCGGGCGGCGATCGCGATCGCGGTGCGGCCGCGTAGCCGCCCGGATACACTGTCGGCTTCGCCGCGCGCGTGACGGCGGCAGGCATCCCGGGATTCGTGGAGAGATCGCTCATGAGCATCGCCGTTCGTCGAAGCCGGATCGCCGCCCGCCTGTGCGGGTGGCTGGTCTCGGGCGCGCTGGTCGTTTTCGTCGCGGGTTGCGCGTCGACGGCGACCGAAGATACGTCCATCGCCGCCGATCTGCACGAAACCGTCGTCAGGGTTCCACTCGGCGAAGAGGCGGGTTCGCGCGAGATCGTCGCCACCACCTACATGCCGGACGGCCCCGGGCCCTTTCCGCTGATCGTGCTGAGCCACGGCAGCCCGCCCGATCCGGGCGACCGGCCGAAGGTGGGCCGCTACCGCGCGCTGCCGCAGATCCGGACGTTCGTGCAGCACGGCTTCGCGGTCATCGTGCCGATCCGCCGCGGGTACGGGGCGACGGGCGGCATCGACGAGGAGGACGCCGGTTCCTGCCGGCACCCGGATTACCTCGCCGCGGGCCAGCAGGCCGCGCGCGACGTGCTCGCGGCCGTCCGGTACGCGCAGGCGCTGCCGCAGGTGGACCGGAACCGCGTCGTGCTGGTCGGTCAATCGGCGGGCGGCTTCGCGTCGCTGGCGGCGGCAAGCCATGCGCCGCCGGGGGTGGTCGGCGTGGTGAACTTCTCGGGCGGCCGGGGCGGGAACCCGACGACCCATCCCGGCCAGCCGTGCGATCCGCAGCAGATGGCCGACACGATCGCGCACTTCGCGGGCACGACGCGCGTGCCGGTGCTGTGGCATTACGTCCAGAACGACAAGTATTTCGCGCCGGAAGTCGTGGCGACCTGGTTCGCCGCGTTTCAGGCGGCGGGCGGCCGCGGGCAGATGATCGTCGAGCCGCCGTTCGGCAAGAACGGTCACGGCATGTTCTCGGTCGAGACGGCGATCCCGATCTGGCTGCCGCACTTCGAGCAGTTCGTGGGGCCGCTGGTGGCGACGAAGCAGGGGAGTTGACGCCGGCGCCGCATGGCGTGAGCTTCGGCGTGAAGGCGTGAAGGCGTGAAGGCGTGAAGGCGTGAAAGCGTGAAAGCGTGAAAGCGTGAAAGCGTGAAAGCGTTACGGCGCGCAGGCTCAACCGCGCAAGCCGCCGGACTGCTCCACCAGCCAGTCGATCAACACCCGCACTTTCGGCGGAAGCAGCCGGTTCGGCGGATACAGCAACCAGACCGGCCCGCTGTAGGCGCGCGGCTCGAACAGCCATTCGGGCAGCAGGTGTACCAGCGTGCCGGCGCGCAGGTCGTCCCCGATCGCGAACTCCGGCAGGCTCGCGACGCCCCAGTCCTCCAGCGCGGCCTCGCGCCGGGCACTCACGTCGTTCGCGATATAGCGGCCTCTGACTTCGACGGTTTCCACGCGGTTGCCTTGCCGGAACGTCCATTGATGGTCGTCCGGCGTATCGCCGAGATACAGGCAGTCGTGTCGCGCAAGATCGCCGGGCGCGGCGGGCAGGCCGCGTGCGCGCAGATAGCCGGGCGATGCGCACGGCATCCACCGTACCGTGCCGAGCTGCCTCGCCACGAGGCCTTGCGGCGGTGTCGGGGTGGGCCGCACGACGAGGTCGACGTGATCGCGTATCGGATCGACCTCCCGGTCGTCGAATACGACCTGCACCTCCACTTCCGGGTAGGCGCGCAGGAAGCCGGGAATTTTCGGATGAATCAGGCTTTTCGCGAGCGAAATCGGCGCGCTGATGCTGACCCGCCCGCGCGGCTGCGCGGTCAGCTGGCTTGCCGCGTCGACGGCGCCGGACGCCGCGTCCAGCATGTCCCGGCAGTGGCGATACACCTGCATGCCGGACTCCGTCAGCCGGATGCGCCGGGTCGAGCGTTCGAACAATCGCACGCCCAGCGCCCGCTCGAGCCGCTGCACTTGCCGGCTGACCGTCGAAGGCGTCGTGCCGAGCGGGCGCGCGGCCGACGAGAAGTTGCCGGCTTCGACCACCTGCACGAAGGTCGCGAGATCCGGCAGCAACGGGATGAGTTCGGTCGGTGTCATGGGGGAGCGGGGCTGATCCGGGTGTCGCGTCTATTTGTGCGCCGGGCGCACAGGACGTATTCCCTGCGACCGGATTATCGCCGCCAATGCACTATCGGACAATCTGGACCTTTCGTAGGGGAGGTTCGTCATGCGCTTCCGGTCCGGCGTTTCCGCCGATCTGCTGCTTCTCGTCGTGGCTTTCATCTGGGGCACCAGCTATGCGGTGGTGAAAAGCGCGCTGCTCGTCTATCCGGTGCTGGGCCTGCTTGCGTTGCGCTTCGGCATCACGTTCGTGCTGCTGTCGCCCGCGCTGTGGTCGCTGCGCGGCTTGTCGCGTTCCCAGTGGGGCAGGATCGTCGGCGCCGGGTGCGTGCTGCTGGGGATTTTCCTGGCCGAGACGTTCGGCGTGAGGATGACGAGCGCATCGAATGCCGCGTTTCTGATCAGCCTGTGCGTGGTGATGACGCCGCTGGTCGAATGGGCGTGGCTCGGACGTGCGCCGGCCGGTGTCGAGTGGGCGGCGACCGGGTTGTCCGTGCTGGGCGCCTTTCTGCTCGGCGGCGGCCGATTCCATCTCACGCCGGGCGATGCGCTGGTGGTGCTGGCCGCGCTGTTGCGCGCGATCAACGTGTGCGCGACGAAGCGCGTCATGCAGGTGAGCGCCGTTTCACCGCTGGCGATGACGGCCGTGCAGGCCGGCGTCGTGTCGCTGGGCTGCGCGCTGCTCGCGCTGAGCGTCGCGAGGTCGGAATGGCAGCCGCTGCCGGCGTTCGCCGGGAATGCGCGTTTCTGGATGATCGTCGCCTATCTGGTCGCCGGCTGCACGTTGTTCGCGTTCTTCGTGCAGAACTACGCGGTCAGCCGCAGCACGCCGACACGCGTCGCGCTGCTGATGGGCAGCGAGCCCGTGTTCGGCGCGTTGTTCGCATACGCATGGCTCGGGGAGCGCGTATCCGTGCCGGCGTCGATCGGCGGCGGGCTGATCGTGCTTGCCTCCCTGCTGGCGTCGATGCACGGAAAGGCGGGGCGCGGCGGGGAGGGCGTCATGGAGGTCGAGGAGCCGAAACGGCTGGCCGCCTGACGGCGAGCGGCCGCGTGCGTGCGCGAGCCGGCGCTGGAACCCGGCAGGTTCGCCGCCCGACGCGGCCGGCCGTAGCCGCCCCCGCTATCCGCACGGTCGCGTTCGGGCGTCGGTCGGTTCACACCGGAAACCGGCCACGCCGGCCGAGGCTGGCCTGCTCGCTCCGTTGTCCGCGACGTATCAGGAAGCCATTCCCGCCGGTCCGCCGTGTGCGGCAAACGCGCCCGGCCAAGCGGCGGGCATCGACGCTTCATCCGGCCAACCGCCGCTTGATTTGCCGATACACGGCACAAATGTTGTATTCGCACTCAACTCTTGCCGGAACCTGTCGTTAACTCAGGGCGGCTGCCCCCGAGAGGGCGGTGCTCCGGCGTGTGGATCCGCCGGACGAGGGAGCGTCGAACGCGGCACCGGGGCCCATGCGCCCCGCCTGCCGCCGCGATGCCTCGAGCGATTGGTCAATTCCCCGTTTGCGCATTCGATGAGGACGCAACCATTCGCGGCAAGCAAGCGGGCGCCCCCTTGCTTGCCGCCGCGGGCGAGCCCGCAGGTTGCCGGATCGGAGTGCGCGGGCGAGGACTCTTCGTCCTGGTTAGAGAATGTATCCGAGCAGCTACGATGTTCCGATTGCGCGCCTCGTCGCGCGCCCGATCCTGTCCTGCGCGCCCGCCACGCCGGTGCGGGAAGTTGCGCGACGCATGTCCGCCGAGCGTTGCAGCTCGATCGTCGTGATGGCGGGGGAGCAGGTCGTCGGGATCTGGACCGAGCACGACGCCCTGGCGGCCGGCGACAATCCGCGCGGGATCGACCGGCCGATCAGCGAGGTGATGAGCCATCCGGTGCTGACGCTCGACGCGAGTACGCCGCTGGGCGAAGCCGCGATGCGGTTCAAGCAGTCGGGCGTGCGGCACTTCGTGGTGGTCCGGGAGGGCGCCGCGATCGGCGTGCTGACCCAGACCGACGTCGTCGTGAACCAGGGGGCGGAATTCTTCCTGCACCTGAAGGCGATCGAATCGATCCGCGTCCATCCGCCCATCGTGGTGCACGAGCAGGCCACGCTGCACGAGGTCGTCGCGCGGATGCGCGCGCAGCGGCTCGACGCGGTCGTCGTCGGCTACGACGACGGCGAGCACGGCATCCTGACCGAACGGGACATCGTCCGGCTGCTGGCGGACGGCGGCGCGCGGGGCACGGTGGGCGCCCACGCGAGCAAGCCGCTGCAGATGCTGACCGCGACGCAGAGCCTGTATGCGGCCCAGCGCTTCATGACCCAGCAGCACATGCGGCACGTCGGCATCCAGGGCGAGGATGGCCGGCTGACCGGGCTGCTGTGTTTCGCGGACGTGCTGCAGAGCATCGAGCACGAGTATGCGAACGAGCTGCGCAGCGCGTTGCGCGAGCGCGACGAGGCGCTGGGCCTTGCGCGCTTCAACCTGCGCATGGCGGATCGGGTGTTCGAATCGGCGCTCGAAGGCATCATGGTGACCGACCGCCACGCGCGGATCGAACGCGTCAACCAGGCCTTCACGCGCCTGACCGGCTACACCGAGGACGAGGTGATCGGGCGCGACCCGAGCCTGCTGAGTTCCGGGCGCCAGACGGCCGATTTCTACCAGCAGCTGTGGGCCGCGCTGACGACCGACGGCCACTGGCAAGGCGAAATCTGGAATCGCCGCAAGAGCGGCGAGGCGTTTCTCGAATACCTGACGATCACCAGCATCCGCGATAACGAAGGCGAGATCTCGCACTACGCGGCGATCTTCTCCGACATCACGCAGCGGCGCCAGGCCGAGGAGCGGCTGGGCTATCTCGCCACGCACGACGTGCTCACCGATCTCGCGAACCGCGCGCTGTTCGAGGAGCGGCTCGAGCACGCGATCGCCCACGCGAAGCGGCTCGGCCGCAAGGTCGCGGTGATGTATCTCGATCTCGACCGCTTCAAGCTGGTTAACGACACGCTCGGCCACAACGCCGGCGACGAGGTGCTGAAGAAGGTCGCGCGGCGCATCGTCGCGACCGTGCGCGCGAGCGACACGGTCGCGCGCATGGGCGGCGACGAATTCGCGCTCGTGCTCGAGGAGTTCGACGACGTCCGCGACGTCGGGCGGATCGCGCGCAAGCTGCTGGACGAAGTGGGGCGGCCGATCGATGTCGGTCGTCGCGAGATCTTCGTCACGCCGAGCATCGGCATCAGCATCTATCCGGACGACGGCACCGAGGCCGAGCACCTGATCCTGCTCGCGGACCAGGCGATGTACGGCGCGAAGAGCCGCGGCAGGAACGTGTTCCAGTTCTTCGAGAACAAGATGACGTCGTCGGCGATGGAGCAGCTGGAAACGCTCGGCGAGCTGCACCGCGCACTGGAGCAGAACGAGTTCCGCCTGTTCTACCAGCCGCAGTACGATCTGGCCAGCGGCCGGATCGTCGGCGTGGAGGCGCTGCTGCGCTGGCTGCATCCCCGCAAGGGCCTGGTGCCGCCGGGCGACTTCATCGGGCTGGCGGAGCGCTCCGCGCTGATCGTCCCGATCGGCCGGTGGGTGCTGCACGAAGCGTGCCGGCAGGCGCGCCGCTGGCTGGACGAAGGCTTCGAGTTCGGGCGCGTGTCGGTGAACGTGTCGGCGCGGCAGTGCTTCACCGACCACTTCCTCAGCGACCTGACGAGCATCCTCAGCGAAACGGCGCTGCCTGCCGAATGCCTGCAGCTCGAGTTGCTCGAAAGCATGGCGATGAACACCCGCGAGGAAATCGGCATCCTGCTGCGCGAGCTGGCGACGCGCGGGATCAGCCTGGCGATCGACGATTTCGGTACCGGCTATTCGTCTCTGGTGTATCTGAAGGATCTGCCCGTCGATACGCTGAAGATCGACCGGTCGTTCCTCACGGACTGCGGTTCGGGCAGCCCGGACGACGCGATCGTGCGCGCGATCGTCGCGATGGGGCGCGCGCTCGGGCTCGACGTCGTGATGGAGGGGGTCGAGACGGAGCAGCAACTGGCCTTCCTGCAGGAGATCGGCTGCCATCAGGTGCAGGGCTTCCTGTTCGCGCGGCCGCAGCCTGCCGAACAGCTGGCCGGGATGTCGTCGCGCCGCGCGGTCGAGTTGCTGGCCGAGTGACGCGGGGCGCGGCGTGATCGCGTGACGCAGGCGGCGCGGTACGTCGATCGGCATGTCGCGGGCGCGACATGTCTCGTTCCGGCGGAGGCGCTGTCGGTTCGGGGCGGCGTCGCTTCGATTGTCGTTTCCTCGATCCCGGGCGCCTGCGCCTGGCAGCATGCGCACGGGTATTTCAACGGCCCGCCCGATCCGGTTCGTGACGGCGGTGTGCGGCCATTCGTCAGATGAATTGCGTCGGTGTGCCGATCGAGCGGCATACGTGCGCAGCACTAAACTTCTGCGGTCCCGATGCCGTTAAAGGTGCATCACAATCACGGATCACAGTTGTGTCTCTCATTTCCGGCTCCGACCGACCTGCGACGCGTACGCAGACATTTCTGCCCACCGGCCGTCCGGATCATCTGGCGCCATCCGTGACGGAGTGGTTGCTGCATGACGACCAGATCATGCGCGAGTGCTTTCGCCACGCCACCGAAATCCTCAAGTACGTGATGGGTGACGTGCTCGCGGTGGTGACGGTGCTGGATGCGGATCATCAGCACGGCGGCGGCGAGGGCGGCCTGTTGTTGCGACGGGCTTCGCAAGCGAGTCTGCCGTGCGATCAGGTGGTATGCATGGACGACGTGTTCGTGATCGAGGACACGCGGGCGTGGGACGACTTGCCGGGCTGCGCGCAAGTGGACCTGCCGTCTCACGTGCGGTTCTATGCGGGTGTACCGATTCGCCTGCCGGATGGCGAGACGATCGGCGAGCTGTGCGCGATGGCCTCGAGCCCGCGCCGTATCGGCGCCCGCGAGCGGGGCGTGCTGCGCCATCTCGGCGAAATGATCGAGAACGACCTGCGTCTGCGCATGGCGTCGGCAGTCGATCCGCTGACCCAGTTGTTCAATCGCCGCAGCATGCTGGATTACGTCCACGAACGCTGGCACCAGGCGCATCCGGGCGAAGGCATGGTCGCGGTGATCATCGATATCGACTGGTTCAAGCAGTACAACGATACCTATGGTCACCTGGCCGGCGATGCCTGCCTCAAGGCCGTGGGCGGCGTGCTGCTGGACGCCGCCGACCAAAGCAACACGCTGGTCGGCCGGGTCGGCGGCGAGGAGTTCGCGCAGTTGCTGATGAGCGTCCCGCGCGACGAGGTCGAGGGGGCGCTCGACCGGGTCCGCAGGATGATCGAGCAGCTCGACATCGAGCATTGCGGTTCGCCGCTCGGCAAGGTGACCTTGAGCATCGGCGCCGCCTACATATCGCGCAAGAGTCCCGAGGATCGCGGCTATCGGGAGGCATTCGAGGCGGCGGACCAGGCGCTCTATCGCGCGAAGGAGCTGGGGCGCAACCGGGTACAGGTCGCTTGAACGGTGCGTCGGCGCGGCACGCCGCGTGCTCCCGGTGCTCTCGCATCCGGTGCGACGCGTGTCGGCGGCCTGGCCGATGCGTTCGGCAACCTGCGGCTTGATGTCCGGACCGCCGATGCCGCCGCCGGGCCTTCAGTTTTTCGTCCGGATCCAGATTTGCAGAATGGATTCGATGCAGGAGCGGCACATCTGCTCCTCGATGGGGCCGACTCCCCAACTGTACCCGCCGGAAATCCGCGCCTCGTTGGCCATGCCCTGAATGAGGTTCCCGAGCAGATACGCCGCGTTGGCCGGATCGTCGATGCTCAATTCGCCACGCGCGCACGAATCGCGCAGATAGCGCTCGAACGGGAGCACGATCTGGAGCACGACGATCTGGCGAAAGTACTCCGCGATGCCGGGGATACGGTGGCCTTCGGACACCAGCAGCCGGTAGAACGCGACCGATCGCGGCTGTACCAGGTAGCCGAGGAGCCGCAGCCCGATGATCGGCAGGGCCTCCCGCGGCGGCTTGTCGGTCAGGTCGGCCGGAAAGAATTCGGCTTCCAGTCCGTCGAACTCACGTTGCAACACCGCCCGTAACAGGCCTTCCTTGTTGTCGAAAAGCTGATACGCAGTCGTCGCCGATCCGCCGGCCTTGCGGACGATGGTCATCATCGACGTCTGGGCGAAGCCGGCGGCGAGGAATTCTTCGGCGGCAACCTCGAGAAGCTTCGCGCGCCGGACCTCGCCACGCTGCGTCAGGGCAGCCTTGCTGCTGCGTTTGTCAATGTTCATCGCAAGTGTGTCATCGGCGCCGCTGAATGCAGCAGTTGCCTGCCTTGTCGTTCGGCGCACGCGTCATTCAAAAGGTCAAGACAGTAATGTACTACACATTACGCGTGCCATCACGGTGGCCTTGGCTCACCGGCGGGTCGCTGCACCTTCTCAAAAAAGTAGTGTATAGTACGTTACACTTTCTGCTGGAGCGGGGCGACCCCTTGCAGTAAGGGGGAGCGGTTCCACTTTCCGGATCGGCGCGCGGCGCCTGGCATGTCAGGGCGGACAAACGTGCGGCTCCCGGGGGCTCGGGGCGGGCGTGCGGTGTGCCCGGGGTCGTTTGCGAGATGAAACGAAGGATCGTACAGGCGAGGAGCCGTTCACTATGCTGCGCGAAATAGATATTTTCGGACTACTACTGAGTCCGATAGCGATGATGGTTCTTGTCTCCCTGGTGGGAACCGGCGTCATCGCGCCCATCGTCAATCGGTTGATTCCTCATCGGAGCAGCCAGCACGAGAACCTTCTTTACATCCTGATATTCACCGGCCTGCTGGCCGTGATGGTCGGAAACACGTTTTGAGAGTCACCATGAAGCGCGCTATCAGTATCTTCGTCACCCTCCTTCTGATCGGCATCACGGCATACGGTGTGATCTACATATGGAATCGATACATGTATACGCCGTGGACCAGGGACGGGCGGATACGGGCAACGGTGGTATCCGTCGCGCCTGACGTATCGGGCTGGATTCAAAGCCTGAATGCCGAGAACGCCCAGAGCGTGAAGGAAGGCGACGTCCTGTTCACGGTAGACGGGGCCCGCTATCAGATTGCGCTCGATCAGGCGAAGGCGCAGGCGGACCTCGCCGAAACCGACTGGGAAAAGGCGCAGCGTGTTTACCAGCGACGCAAGACATTGACCGACGGCGGCGTGAGTGCGGAAGAGATTGACGTCGCCCGCCTCGACATGGAAAACAAGGCCGCTGCGCTCAAGCAGGCGCGCGCGCGCGTGAACGAAGCCCAGCTCGATCGTGACAGGACGATCTATCGGTCTCCGGTGAACGGAAAGGTGATCAACCTGAATCTCGAAAAAGGCGACTACGTGACGCGCGGAAGCGAGCGGCTCGCGATCATCAAGGACAACAGCTATTACGTGACCGGCTATTTCGAGGAAACGAAAATCCCGGCCATCCGCCTGGGCGACAAGGTCGATATCTGGCTGATGGCCGGAGCCGGGCATCTGACCGGACATGTCCAGTCGATCAATAGCGGCATATCGAATGAAAATACGACGCCGGGGAATGAGCAACTGCCTTCCGTCGCCGCCACGTTTGCGTGGATCCGGTTTGCCCAGCGCATTCCCGTGGACATCGTGATCGACAAGGTTCCCGCCGACCTGACGCTCAGCTCGGGGATGTCGGCGACACTCAAGGTGAATATTCCGGAATCACGAAAAGCATTGCTTCGCGACGCGGAGAATTCCTGGAAAACGGATTTTGGCGCGGTGGTTCATTGAAAACGGCAAGTCAGAATCTACGTGAAAAATGAACGACAGCCTGATATTCAGCTACCTGACTCCGAGTCGTGACGCCGTCAAGGCCGCGATCCGGATAAGTGTTTCCGTATGGGGGGCGATGATCATTGCGTTCCTCATGAATTTTGAGCACCCGGTATGGGCGATGATCACGGGGTTGATCTCGTTCTTCGCCCCCGACCAGGGGCAGGTGGTCAAGAAATGCCTGTATCAATGCATCAGCACGATCGTCGGAGGCGTGGCGGGCCTGCTGCTTGCGTCGCTGACGGCGCAGAGCCCTTTTTTCGCGGCCATCGGGTTGGCTTTCCTGGTCGCGATCGCCTCCGCGCTTTCCTATCACAGCCGGGACGCCAACTATACGTTCTGCTTTGCGATATTTTCGGTGACCGTTGCCATTGTGGTGATGGTGCCGGTCTTTATCGGCACGAGTAGCGAAACGATCGCCGAGGTATTCATCGATCGAGTGGGTACGGTGCTCGCGGGTGTCGTCTGGGTATCGCTCGTCAGCACGGCCTTGTGGCCGAAATTCAATCTGGAATCGCTGAAGAAGGCATCGGGCAACCTGGCCGTGTCGGCACTGAAAATCGGCTGCCTGTTCACGGGCGACGAGCGTGTGTTCAAGGATCAAATCCATGCGCTGTTTGGCAGCCTGATCGCGTGCGAGGATCTGGCAAGCCATTGCACCATGGAGGGCGTGCGCGGGAAGAGAACGGCCAAGGGTGCTCGCGAGGTGAACCGCATGGTGGTCGACGTGGTCGCGATTGCCTATGCGTTGCGACGGGCCTACTCGGCCGCGACGCCTGCCGGCAGGCAGTTCGTCTCCACCGAGATTGCCGGTCTCGCGCGACAGACCGAGTCGGCGGCAGCCGATCCGGCGCGCCTGGGTTCCTTTTTGCGCGACCGGATCGACGCGCTCAAGGCCGAAAGCGCGACGCGGAACGGCCCGGATGGCGCCGGGTTCGGTCAAATCATGAGCGAGGACCTGATCAATCTGTTCGGCCTGCTCGGGAAAATCTTCGAACGACACGGCAAGCTCGAACAGGACGTCAAGGACGCTCCGGTCGGCATTGTCGTCAGGCGTCACCTTCAGATCAGAAATACGCTGGTCAACGGATTCAGATCGTTTTTGTACTGTCTCGCCGCCTTCGGGGTCTGGTATTCGACGGGATGGGTGTACGGGTTTCTGATCGTGGTCGTGCCCACGGTCTTGAGTATCGTCCTCGGAAAGGCGCCGCATCAGGAAGTGTTGCTCAAGAAAATTGCAATAGGAGTCGGCGTGGGCATCGTGGCGGGGCTCCCGGTCTATGTCTTGCTGGCTGGCGCGCCCTCCGCCGTGGAACTCCTGGTCGTGACGGCCGCGCCCGCGCTTTTTATCGGGCTGCTGGGGCTGTCGCGTCTCGACTCGTTCGCATACAGCCTCGGCTATGCGCTTTCCTACCTGATCGTCGTGCTGCCGATGAACAGCCATGAAGTCACGCTGAATGTTTCATTCGCGGTGGAGCGCTCGCTGTGCGTGGGTGTCGGCACAATCCTTCTCGCGATTCTTTTCGTCATCCTTCCGCGTACGCCGTTTCTGGGTCGCGATACGCGATCGGAACAAGCGTTTCAGGGCGAGATGAAGCGCGCGTTCCGGTCGCGACCGGATCCGTCGCATCTGGCCGATTGGCATCGGGAAATCGCGTTGATCGTCGACAAGGCCGTTTCGATCTGTGCGGAAGTCGATGCCGCCAGAAAAACCGATGTCCTGCGCGCTGCCGGTCGATGCATATCCGTCGTCTGGCAGGTCGCCCGTGTCGAAAGCTGGCTGGAGAAGCGGGTGGATGCCGGTCAGTCGGCGTCGCTTTTGAAGCCGTGGAAGGTGGAAATACTCGACACCTTTGTCAAAGGACGGCACTCGATCGTCAAACCTCTTTCGAATCGCCTTGCGGAAGCATCCGCGCCGGAGTGCCGGCGGCTGGCGATGGATCGATTCGTCGTCGAGCACGACTACCTGATCGGACAAGTGCTCGAAGAGCGTAGCCAGGAGCAGAAATGAACATGTTGAAGAAGGTCTCGATCCTGTGCGGCATCGCCGTGCTGTCGGCCTGCAGCCTGATTCCGGAATACACGCGACCGAACCTGCCGGTCAAGGATCAATGGCCGTCCGGTCAGGCGAGCGCGTCGGCCGGCCTGTCCGCGCCCGATGTCGCATGGCAGGACTTCTTTTCGGACGGCGACCTGAGAAAGGTCATCGCCGCCGGTCTCGCGAACAACCATGACCTGCGTCGGGCAGCCCTGACGGTCATGGCCTATCGCGCGCAATACCAGATCCAGCGTTCGAATCTCGCGCCGCAGGTCGGCGCGGGCGCGTCGGCCTCGATTCAGCGCCTGCCGCGCGATCTGGCGATCAGCGGCCAGCCGGGGATGCAGAATCAATATACGGTCGACGTCGGCCTGGCGTCGTACGAGGTCGATCTGTTCGGGAAGATCAGGAGCCTCACGCAGGCGGAACTCGAGCAGTATCTCGCCTCCGGCGAGGCTCGACAGAGCGTACAGATATCGCTGATAGGCGAGATTGCGAAGGGCTACTTTACCTGGCGCACCGATCAGCAACTCGAGAAGCTGAGTTCGGCGACCTTGAGCAAGGACGAGGATACGCTGCGACTGGTGGAGCGGAATGCCGAGCGGGGCGTGTCGTCGCGACTCGAGGTCTATCAGTCCCGTACCCGGGTCGACCGGTCGCGAGCACAGGTCATCGCCGATAGCCGGAACGTCACGCAGGACAGAAATGCGCTGGAATTCCTGATCGGCACCTCGCTTCCCGACGGCCTCGCCCAGGAAGACCCGCTCGAGCGGCCCGTCATACCGGATTTGCCGATCGGCGTTCCTTCGACCGTGTTGCTCCGTCGTCCGGATATCAAGGCGGCCGAACATCGTCTGCTTGCCGCGAACGCGGATATCGGCGCCGCCCGGGCCGCCTTCTTCCCGAGCATCTCGCTGACGGCGTCGGCCGGAACGACCAGCGCGCAACTGCACAATCTCTTCAGCGGCGGGCAGGGGCTGTGGACGTTTGCGCCGCAGATCAACGTACCGATTTTCAGCGGCGGCCGCCTGCAGGCGAACCTGGATTACGCGAAGGTTCAGAAGGATCTGCGCGTGGTCGATTACGAGCAGGCGATCCAGAGTGCATTTCGCGACGTTGCCGACGGAATCGCCGCCAGGTTGACGTATCGGGATCAACTGACAACCCAGGCCAGCCTCGTGAGCAACAACGAGAAGTATCTGAACCTTGCCCAGGGGCGCTTCAGGAGCGGGATCTCCAGCTATCTGACGGTGCTGGACGCGCAGCGCGAGCTTTTCTCGTCCCAGCAGGCGTTGAAACGGGACCGGCTCGCGCAGCTTCTGGCCGAGGTGAGCCTCTATAAATCCCTCGGCGGAGGCTTGAAGGACAACGAGGCGGCTGAAGTGAAAGCCGACTGACATGGCGTCGGCGTTGGCGTCGGCGCACCTTGCGCCGAACGGATCGGCCGCGAGCGGTACGGGTCGCCCGGATGAAGGGCGCTGCGTTCGTAGCCGGTTCAATGCATGCATTGAGTAGTCCTGCTTGTTTAAACGAGTCGACGCGGCACGATCGGTGGAGTCAATGCAAACGACTCTGCCGGTGCGCGGGAATTCGTGTTGCCACCTGGATGGGTTTTGAATGGATACCGGAACGTGTTCCGCGATGAACGGTTCGCCCGACAGCCTGGGCGTGACGACGTTTCACCTGCTTTCGCGGGTTGAAGCGCTGGCGTCACGCCGACTGAATCGTTATATGGAACAGAGGTTTGGCGTCACCGCGTGTCAGGCTCGGCTGCTGCATGTGTTGTCGATGGACCGTGGAACAGGCGTGTGCGATCTTGCGAATGCAACCGGCATCGACGTGAGTGCTGTTTCCCGCATGGTCGCTCGCGCGCGCAAGTCCGGGCTTCTGGTTTGCAATCACGGCCTGAAGGACCGTCGGATCATGGAGCTGGCCCTGACCGAGAAAGGGCGGGACGTTGCCCGCGCCATGAGCGAAATCAGCCATTGTGTCGAGCGTGAGCTGTTTTCCGATCTGACGATCGAAGAAGTCGGGTTTCTCAGGACGATGCTGGATCGAATCAAGTCAAATTCGTGCTCCTCCGGGCATTGAACCGTGAGCACGAACCCGCACCCGCAATGAGTCGGTCGGCAGCGAACTATTCCGGGAGGATTGGAATCAATGCAAAGAAAGCATCAAATGAATCGGGCAGAGACAAGGAAGTGTCTTATCAGTGCGGCGCGAAAGGTATTCGTCACGCGTGGATTCTCGGTGGCGAGCATTGAGGAGATATCCAGGGAGGCGGGCAAGACCCGGGGGGCGTTCTATTCGAATTTCAAGGCAAAAACCGAACTGCTGATGGAGCTTCTTTGCGAGGATCGCATTCGGGCATTGGATTTTTTCAGAAATAGATCGGATCTCGAGAAAAACGGCACGAATTCCGAGTCCGCCTCGTTTGTCAGGTTCATCCTGTCCGTCGATTTCGAAGATCATCTGCTGTTGTGGATGGAAGGGCACCTGCTGGCGGCCCACGATCCGGAATTCGGCGTGCGTTACTGGAAGATGGTGCAGGAGCTGTTTTCCGAGATTCTGGGCGCGTCCGACGGATTTTGCGTGAACAGCCGGAACATCACGTACGTCGCGCTGTGCCACCTGATGCGCGAGGTGGCCGCCTCGCAGAATCCGGCCGCATCCCCGGGATATCTGTGAGGCCGTTCTCGCATGCCCGGCCCTGATGTTCCGACCCGGCGTTCGGCCGCCGCCAAACGGGCCAGAGGGCGCCCGTGCGGCACGGCGGACAGCGGGTTCGACGCACTCCTGCGGTGTGCCCAGCAAATGTTCGCCCGGCAGGGCTACGCCGCGACGAGCATGCGGGAGATCGCCGGCCTTGCCGGGGTCAACCAGGCGCTGATATCGCATCACTTCGGGTCGAAAGAAGGACTGTGGGCCGCGGTCATCGAGCAACTGGCCGGGCAATTCGATCCGTTGTTCGAGACGACGAGGCAACTGCGCAATAGCCGGATGTCCGCGATCGAGCGCATCAGGCAAGCGCTGGTGCTGTTCATCGACACGCTGTTCGAAACGCCATGCGTCGGGATGTTGTTTGCCACCGCCGCGACCGAACACGGCGAGCGCCTGAACCTGCTGGTCGACCGGTTGATCCGGCCATATCGCGACGCATTCGTTCCGCTTCTCGAGGATGCAATGGATGCCGGCACGGTGAGGCACCGCAATCCTGAACTCATGTACGCGATGGTCGTGAATTCAATCAGCGCAACGGTATCTTACAAACACATCCTTGCCGGATTTTCCGATCTGACGGAGCATCCCGGTAAATTCAGGAAAAGCATTCTGGATATTGCCATGGAATTGATTCGTTAACCTGAAGATCATCCGGATTGCGCATAAAAAAATTGGTCATTGCAGTGGCGTGTGCGCATATCGGCAAACCCGTTCGCCGTTACGCCTAAATCAGCCCAATTTCCTCGTGCACGGCCTGCCCTGTCGATATCTGATTCGACGAAGCCGGAATGACAATTCATCGCAGGCAATCTGCGCATCAGTGTATTGCGTCAACCGGTTGCATTCGCCGGAAACTTTCAAAAGAACGCCGGCCGGGCCGGCCTGTACGCCATTTCGATCCGTTCCTGTTTTTCATCCATTCGATTTCTCCGTTAATTGAAAAACAAAACTTCGCAACCTCGTCTTTTTCCCCGCGCGGGAATTAATTATCGTCATGCCAACGATCAACAGGATGGAATCCGGAGACACTCACCGTGCGAAACATCAATGAAGACACCATCACCCAGGCCGTGATCGCCGCGATGGCCGACTGCGGGAATCCCCGGCTGCTGACGATCATGACCAGCCTGGTGCAGCATCTGCATTCCTTCGCCCGTGAGGTCAGGCTGACCGAGGCGGAGTGGGAGGTGGCGATCCGGTTCCTGACCGAGGTCGGCCACATTACCGACGACAAGCGCCAGGAATTCATCCTGTTGTCCGATACGCTGGGCCTGTCGACCCTCGTGACGGCGCAGAACAACGCCAAGCCGCCGGAATGCACGGAATCGACGGTCTTTGGCCCGTTCTTCGTCGAAGGCGCGCCCGAGTTGCCGCTCGGATCGGACGTTGCCAACGGCGCGCGGGGAGAGCCCTGCTACGTCAGCGCGCAGGTGTGCGGAATCGACGGCAAGCCCGTGGCCGATGCGCGCGTCGACGTCTGGCAGTCGGACGAGGACGGCCACTATGACGTGCAGGTTCCGTCCGCGACCGGCGCGCACACCCATCGTGCGCGGGCGCAATTGCGTACGGATGCCGAAGGGCGGGTCTACTTCCGCTCGATCGTGGCGGTGCCGTACCCGATCCCGCACGATGGCCCGGTGGGCTGGATGCTCGACGCGCTGGGGCGGCATCCCTGGCGGCCCGCGCACCTGCATTTCATGATCGTCGCGCCCGGATACGAACGGCTGATCACGCACGTCTTTCGCGACGGCGGCCCCTATCTCGACTCGGATGCCGTGTTCGGCGTGCGCTCGACGCTGGTGGCCGACTGGGTGCGCCACGAGGCCGGTCGGGCGCCGGACGGCACGGAGTCGGAGGTGCCGTTCTACACGCTGCACTACAGCTTCGTGCTCGACACCGCGAACACCGGCGAGGTGCGGGCGTGATCCGGCACGTCGTCGGGTGGTGCTTCGCCGGCGAGTCGCCGGACGAGCGGAAGCCGGCCTTCGAGCGGCTGTGCGGCCGCATTCCGGGCCTGCGACGGGCCGAACGCGAAGCCGAACCGGACACATCCGGCGCGGACGCGCTCACCTGCCGTTCAGGTGAGCGTTCAACCGGCAGGTGCGATCGGACCACCGCTTGCGTCGCGTTGCACGCGGCTTTGGAGGGTGTCCGGTCGCCGTGAATCGATCCGTAACCGGACGGATCGCCGCGCACCCGTTGCGCTTCCCGCAAACCAGTACAAAGAGACAGGACGATGGTGACTCAACAAGACCATGCTGCGCCGGACGCGCACGATTTCTATGACGTAGCCGTGATCGGCTATGGCCCGACCGGCCTGGTGGCCGCCTCGCTGCTGGGCCAGGCCGGATATCGGGTGATGGTGGTGGAGCGCTGGCCCGCCATGTACGGGTTGCCGCGCCTGACGCACATCGACGGCGAGACCGCCCGCATCGTCCAGGCCTGCGGGGATGTCGACCAGGCGATGCGCGATGCGCTTGGGCTGCATACCTATCACTATGTCAACGCTGACGGAGAGTTGCTGCTGGAACTCGAGTGGAAGGGCAAGCAGTGCGGCTACACGGCGCACAACGCCATCTACCAGCCGGACATCGAGGATGCCATTCACGATCGTGTCGCCGCAATGTCCAATGTCGACCTGCTGCGCGGTTGGGAAGCGGTGTTCCTCAAGCAGGGCGACGACAGCGTCACGATAGCGATTCAACGCACCAACACCGCGAAGGACGGCGTTCGGGCGGGAATGGACGAGCAGTGGTCCTCGCCGGCGAAGTCGTTTCACGCCCGCTACGTGATCGGCGCCGACGGGGCCAACAGCTTCGTGCGGCGCAGCCTGGGCATCGAGCGGAACGACTATGGCCACAAGCACCGCTGGCTCAATCTCGATTCGGAAAACCTCTCGGACGCCGCGGAGCGCTTCAAACAGCTGACGATCTTCTGCGACCCGGCGCGAGGCCACATGTACATGCCCATCGGCGAAAGCCGCACGCGTTTCGAGGTACGCCTGCTGGACGGCGAAAGCGTCGAGGACTGGGAGGATCCGGCCCGGGGATGGCGCTGGCTGCAGGAGAAGTACGGCGTCGGTCCGCAGGACTTCAGGTTCCTGCGCAACGTGGTCTATACCTTCCAGACCCGCATGGCCGAGCGCTGGCGCGAAGGCAATGTGCTGCTGGGCGGAGATGCCGCGCACGCAATGATGCCCTATATGGGCCAGGGCGCCTGCTCCGGCATGCGGGACGGCATCAACCTGGCCTGGAAACTGGATCTGGTGCTGAGCGGCCGGGCAGCGCCCGCGCTGCTGGACAGCTACGAAGCGGAGCGCCGGCCGCACGCCCGGAAGATCATGGAGATGTCGCTGTTCCTTGGCCAGGTGACCAACGAGGACGATCCGCGGGAAGCCGCTGCGCGTGACGAGGCTTTTCGTACCCGCACCATGCCGCCGATGCCCGCCTTCCCGAAGGTGGAATGCGGCGTGGTGCACCGCGAGCCCGACGGCAGCCTGCTGCCTTCCACCGGTGCGCCAGGGCCGCAGGCTTGTGTGCGGCACCAAGGTCGCGAGGGCCGGCTGGACGATGTGATGGGCCATGGCTTCCTGCTGGTGGCACACGAAGACCCGGCGCCGTTTCTTGCCGCCGGCCAGTGCGCGTTTCTGGCCCGGCTCGGTTGCCGCATCGTGGTGCTGTCCGACGACGAGCGGACGCCCGGCGCCGTGACGGACCTGGATGGCGAGGTGTCCGGCTTCATGACGCAGCACGGTATCGCAGCCTATATCGGTCGCCCGGACTTCGTCATCTTCGGCTCGGTGCGGCGCATGAGCGATCTGGCTGCGCTGGTCGACGACCTTCGTCGCACATTGCACTGGACCGACGGCGCGCAGGACAGCGAGGTACCCGTGCTCACGCTGACGGAGTACACGGCATGAGCGCGGCGATCTCTTCCGCGACGCTGGCTTTCCAGCGCGCGATGCCCATGACCCGGCTGCTCGATTGCGGCATGGAATTCGCCGACGCCCAGGCGCTGTTTCTGCGGACCAGCGCCGGCGAGGAATGGGACCGGGTGGCCGAGTCGCTCGCGCTGGCGCAACTCGATCGCGCGTCCCGGGCCGCGGATGGCGGCTGCCGTGTGACGGCGACCGACGCCCAGGCGGCGGCGCTGGCCAATCTGTTGTTCGCACAAATGGCCTTCAACCATGACAATGCGCGCAAGCGCGCGCTCTACGATCGACTGGTCGCGGCGACTCGGCAACTGTGCGCGTGGTCCGCGGGCCGGTTGACGCGTGTCGAGGTGCCGTTCAACCAGGGCCGACTCGCGGGCTGGCTGATGCGGCCGCGTTCGCGGCAAGCGCGCGGCACCGTGCTGGTGTTTGGCGGCCAGAGCGGCTGGGGGATTGCCTATCTCCCGATCGCGCGCGCGTTGGCCCGGAGGGGGCTGGCCACGCTGCTGGCCGAGGGGCCCGGCCAGGGCGAAACGCGCATGGTCCAGCGCATCCATCTGGATGTGGACGTCGAGGCCGCCTACAGCCAGTTCGTCAGCTTTATCCTGAGCGACGCCTCACTGGGGCAGCCGGGTATCTGGGGCAATAGCGTGGGCGGGCTGTGGGCGGCCCGCACCGCCGCGGCCGATTCCCGCATCCGCGCCTGTTGCGTCAACGGAGGTCTGGCGGCCCCGACGCTTTTGCCTTTCCGCACCTTCGCCGAACAGGCCGGCGCCATGCTCGGCACCGACGACGAGGATGCCATCCGCAAGAACTTCGAGCGCATGAGCTTCCGTCCCGCACGCGACCGCATCGCGTGCCCTCTGCTCGTTCTGCACGGCGGGGCGGATCCGCTCGTGACGCTGGAAGACCAGCAACCCTTCCTGGATGCCGCGGAAAGCGCGGATGCCACGCTGCGCATGTGGGAGGACGGCGAGCACACGATCTACAACCATGCCGCCGAGCGCACCGCCTTCGTGGCGGACTGGTTTGCCCGGCGGCTCGGGGCCGATCACGTTGCCTGATGCGCCACTCGAGGGTGCGCGGCGTCGGGCGCATCGATTTTCAATCAACCCCTGTCGTTCGGACAGGCAATCGCTTTCGTGGATCGGATGAACATCGGGCGTGGATGGACTCAATGACAATCAGGCTGTGTGATGAATAAAGAAGCTATGAAAAGCGCGTCGAGGCTGCTGCCGCTCGCCGCTGTATGGGTATTGTCCGGCTGCACGTTCGACGTGCTGAATCCGAAGGGCAGCGTGGGTGCCGCCGAAAAGGCGCTGATCGCGACGTCCACGTGGGCGATGCTGGTCGTCGTCGTGCCGGTGATCCTGCTCACGCTGTGGTTCGCGTGGCGTTACCGCGCATCGAACCGCAATGCAACCTACGCGCCGAACTGGTCGCACTCGACCGCGATCGAGGTCGTGATCTGGACGGTGCCGACGCTCATCATCCTGTTCCTCGGCGTGCTCACGTGGAAGACCACGCACGAGCTCGACCCGTACAAGCCGCTCGAGTCGTCGGTGAAGCCGATCGACGTCGAGGTCGTCGCGCTCGACTGGAAGTGGCTGTTCATCTATCCGGAACTCGGCATCGCGTCGGTGAACCAGCTGGCGATTCCCGTCGGCACGCCGGTGAACTTCCGCATCACGTCGGATTCGGTGATGAACTCGTTCTTCATTCCGCAGCTTGGCGGCCAGGTCTATGCGATGGCCGGCATGCAGACGCGTCTGCACCTGATCGCCGACGAGCCCGGCAACTATGCGGGCACGTCCGCGAACTTCAGCGGCCGGGGCTTCTCCGACATGAAGTTCCGCACGCTCGCCGAGCCGCGCGAACAGTTCGATGCATGGGTGCAGAAGGTGAAGGCATCGCCGGACCGGCTCGACGCGACCGTGTACGGCACCGTCGCGCAGCCCAGCGAGAAGGCGCCCGTGCGCTACTTCTCGTCGGTCGATCCGCGGCTCTTTCACAACATCATCGCGAAATACAACGATGGCCACGTCCTCGACCTGAAGGACGCCGCCTGCGGCACGAAGGGGTAACGCATGTTCGGCAAACTCACACTCTCGGCGATCCCGTATCACGAGCCCATCATCATGTCGGCTGGTGTCCTCATGGGTCTGGCCGTGCTGGGCGTGCTCGCCGCGCTGACGATCACCGGCCGGTGGAAATGGCTGTGGTCGGAATGGCTGACCACGGTCGACCACAAGAAGATCGGCGTGATGTACATCATCGTCGCGCTGATCATGCTGCTGCGCGGCTTCGCCGACGCGATCATGATGCGCATGCAGCTCGCGCTCTCGTACAACGGGCCCGGCTATCTGCCGCCGCACCACTATGACCAGATCTTCACGGCTCACGGCGTGATCATGATCTTCTTCATGGCGATGGTGTTCATGGTCGGCCTGATGAACCTGGTCGTGCCGCTGCAGATCGGCGCGCGCGACGTCGCGTTCCCGTTCATCAACTCGCTTTCGTTCTGGATGACGGCCGTCAGCGCGATCCTGATCAACGTCTCGCTCGTGATCGGCGAATTCGCGCAGACGGGCTGGCTTGCGTATCCGCCGCTGTCGGAGCTGCAGTTCAGCCCGGGCGTGGGGGTCGATTACTACCTGTGGGCGCTGCAGATCTCGGGTGTCGGCACGTTGCTGACCGGCGTGAACTTCTTCGTGACGATCATCAAGATGCGCGCGCCGGGCATGACGCTGATGAAGATGCCGGTGTTCACGTGGACCGCGCTGTGCACGAACGTGCTGATCATGGCGTCGTTCCCGATCCTGACCGCGACGCTCGCGCTGCTCGGCCTCGACCGTTACCTCGGCATGCACTTCTTCACGAACGAAGCCGGCGGCAACGCGATGCTGTACCTGAACCTGATCTGGGCGTGGGG
>NZ_JPGM01000025.1:0-131238 GCF_000731655.1 Burkholderia sp. MSh2
GTCTTCCACGTGAGCACGCCGAGGAACAGGATGATGAGCGTCGGCACCGTCCAGATCACGACCTCGATCGCGGTCGAGTGCGACCAGTTCGGCGCGTAGGTTGCATTGCGGTTCGATGCGCGATAACGCCACGCGAACCACAGCGTGAGCAGGATCACCGGCACGACGACGACCAGCATCGCCCACGTGGACGTCGCGATCAGCGCCTTTTCGGCGGCACCCACGCTTCCTTTCGGATTTAGTACATCTAAATTACAACCTGACAGGCTCAAAGCCGTGCCGATTGACATCAGCGCCGACCAGCCTCTTGAAGCTCTTCTTTTCATTACACCGCCCGAGGGTCATTGAATCCGTTTGCGTATGCCCGATGCGCATTCGATCCACGAAAGTGGCCGAATCATACGTCGCGCGAGTACGATGAAAAACCGGCGGATGCGGCAAATCATCATTGCAGAATCTGCGGTGAGACACATTGTCGCGGGGCAATTTCACGCAGTCACACGCGGGGCCCGCGCGATTCGCGCCGGCCCCCAATCGATGCGCGCGCAACGACCGCATCGCGCCATGCGATGCGGCCGGCACGCGCGGCTTGCCGCGATCAGTCACGCGTCGACGCCATGTACGACGGCAGCGCCTGCGCCGGGCCGTCCCCTGCCGGCACCTTCGAATGGCTGGCTTCCTGGATCAGCTTGCCGACGGTCGGGTCGATCGCGTCGGTGAACGGCTTCGGGTAGATGCCGACCGCCAGCACGATCAGCGCGAGCGACGCGAACATGACGATTTCGCGACGATTCAGGTCGGCGAGCTTCGCGATCCGCTGGCTGTCGACCTTGCCGAACACGACGCGCTTGAGCATCCACAGCGTGTACGACGCGCTGAGAATCAGCGTCAGCGCCGCGATCGCGCCGATCCAGAAGTTGAAACGAATCGCGCCCATGATGACCATGAATTCACCGACGAACCCCGACGTGCCCGGCAGGCCCACGTTGGCCATCGCGAACAGCACCGTGAAGGTCGCGAAACGCGGCATCACGCCCGCCACGCCGCCGTATGCGGCGATCTCGCGCTGCTTTGTGCGATCGACGAGCACGTTCACGCACAACAGCATTGCGCCGGCGACGAAGCCGTACGACACGAGCTGCACGATCGCGCCTTCGACGCCGATGCGGTTGAACAGGAACAGCCCGAGCGTGACGATCCCCATGTGCGCGACCGTCGAATACGCGAGCAGCTTGCCGAGATCGGTCTGCGCGAGCGCGATCAGGCTCGCATAGACGATCGCGAACAGCGACAGCGCGATCACGGCCGGCGCGAAGAAGTGGCTCGCATCGGGCGTGATGGGCAGCGCGAAGCGCAGGAACCCGTAGCCGCCGAGCTTGAGCATCGCGAGCATCAGCGCGGCGCCGGTCGGGCCGTCCGTATAGACGTCGCTCAACCAGGTGTGGACCGGCCACATCGGCACCTTGACCGCGAACGCGGCGAAGAAACCGAGGAATACCAGCAACTGCGGCGCGAAGCCGAGCTGCAGCGTGTGCCACACGGCCATGTCGAACGTATGCGACTGTGCGTACAGGTACAGGATCGCCATCAGCAGCAGCAGCGAGCCGGCGAACGAGATGAAGAAGAACTTCACGGCCGCGTAGACGCGACGCTCCCGCCCCCACGTACCGATCAGCAGGTACAGCGGGATCAGCGTCGCCTCGAAGAAGATGAAGAACAGCAACCCGTCCTGCGCGACGAACACGCCGACCATCAGCCCCGACAGGATCAGGAACGACGCGTAGTACTGCGCGACGCGAACCGTGACCGACTCCCACGACGCGACCACCACCACGAGCGTCGTGAACGCGGTCAGCACGACGAGCCACAGCGACGCGCCGTCGATGCCGACCCGCCATCCGGAACCGAACGCCGCCAGCCAGTCGCGGTTTTCCACGAACTGCATCGCCCCCGAATGCACATCGAAACCGGTGACCAGCGGGACGACGGCCGCGAGCCCCACCAGCGCGCCGACGAGCGCGATCAGTCGCGTTCGACGTGGATGACGGTCGGAACCGGCGCGCAGCAGGCACGCGCCAAACAGGATCGGAGCCCAGATGGCCAGGCTCAGGAACGGGAAATCATGCATGTCAACAAGGCCTTGATGATGTCACGCACTGCATCGGGGACAGGCGGGACGATGGGGACGAAATCGAATCGACAGATAGATTTCGTGAATCGCCAATGTTGGCAAAATGTAAAGTGGCATCACTGGAAAACTTGACGCCGCTCAAACGCGATCGGGTTAACCAGCATAAAGCGATTGATTATTTTTTGCAGCGCAGCAGACCTGCAATTTTTAACGCGAGCCTAGAGTACTGATTTATATACGTAAATTTTTGCCCCGTGCGAGGCGGCACATGACGCGAATCGACGCAGCGCCGCAATTTTGGCGTCTGCACACCCTGTAAAGGGGCAGAGCATGGCGACTGATATGTCATTTCACGCTGATTCTGTACCGCCTGAACCTTACATCAATACTTTCATTTTCATTTCATTTTGACGATCCGATGCCGCCGGTGCGGATGCCCCATGCATTCGTTCGGCGTCCGGCAGGCATGGCATCGTCGATGCCTCCCCTACCCCGCTGCGGGCACCGATGACTCGAGCGAACCCTGAGCGCATCGACATTGCACGATGCCGGCTGGGACGGTGAATTGCGCCGAACGGAAAAAGTAAGGCGATCGCCGGATCGCCCGGCGCCAATCCGTCCATGTAATGTTCGGCTGCACGGGTCGGCGGCCTGCGTCAGGTCCGGCCATCGACGCTGGCCTGGCCGCAACGTGCTTTGCGCACCGGAAAAGAAAAGCCCCACAAGTCCGAGAACTTGCGGGGCTTTGTCACCGCTTTTGGCGGAGACGGAGGGATTCGAACCCTCGATCCAGGTTTTGGCCCAGATGCTCCCTTAGCAGGGGAGTGCCTTCGACCTCTCGGCCACGTCTCCCAAACTTTCGCTCGCACCAGGGAGGCAGTGCGACGAGAACGAAATAATATAGGGTTTCGAACCGCAAGTCAATTTCCGTGATGCATTTTTCTCAACGCATCACGAAAATTTCATCATGCCTGGTCGAGTTCGAATGCCTTGTGCAACGCGCGGACGGCCAGTTCCATGTATTTCTCGTCGATCAGCACCGAAATCTTGATTTCGGACGTCGAGATCATCTGGATGTTGATGCCCTCTTCCGACAGCGTGCGGAACATCTTGCTCGCGACGCCCACGTGCGAACGCATGCCGACGCCGACGACCGACACCTTCGACACCTTCGGATCGCCCTGCACCTGCTCGGCGTTCACGTGACCCTTCACCTGGTTGGTGAGGATGTCCATCGCCTTCTGGTAGTCGCCACGGCCGACCGTGAACGTGAAGTCGGTCTTGCCTTCGACGCTCTGGTTCTGGATGATCATGTCGACGTCGACGTTCGCGTCGGCGACCGGACCGAGGATCTGATACGCGATGCCCGGCTTGTCGGGCACGCCCATCACAGCAATGCGTGCTTCGTCGCGCTGGAACGCGATGCCGGAAATGACTGCCTTTTCCATGGTCTCGTCTTCTTCAAAAGTAATCAGGGTGCCCGAGCGCATTTCTTCGTCGAGCGCAATCAGCGGATCGGTCAGGCTCGACAGCACGCGCGTCTTCACCTGGTATTTGCCGGCGAATTCGACCGAGCGGATCTGCAGGACCTTCGAGCCGAGGCTGGCCATTTCCAGCATCTCCTCGAACGTCACGCGATCGAGGCGCCGCGCCTCTTCGACCACCCGCGGATCGGTCGTGTAGACGCCGTCGACATCCGTATAGATCAGGCACTCTTCGGCACCCAGCGCAGCCGCGACCGCCACCGCCGACGTGTCCGAGCCGCCACGGCCGAGCGTCGTGATGTGACCGTCCGGATCGACGCCCTGGAAGCCCGTGATGATCACGACCTTGCCGGCATTCAGATCGGCCTTCACGCGCTCGTCGTCGATCGAGTGAATGCGCGCCTTCGTAAATGCGCTGTCGGTCTTGATCGGTACTTGCCAGCCGGCGTAGCTCACGGCCTCGACGCCGATTTCCTGCAGCGCGATCGACAGCAGGCCGACGCTGACCTGTTCGCCGGTCGACGCGATCATGTCGAGCTCGCGCGGGCTCGGCTGGCTCGAAATCTCTTTTGCGAGACCGAGCAGACGGTTGGTTTCGCCGGACATCGCGGACGGCACGACCACCATCTGGTGCCCGGCCTGATGCCATTTTGCGACGCGTTTCGCGACGTTCTTGATGCGCTCGACCGAGCCCATCGAAGTGCCGCCGTATTTGTGTACGATGAGTGCCATTGTCGTTCTGAACTGGAGGAGAAACCGCACGGGCGCGCTGGGCAGGCCGCGTAGCCGTTCGGTCACGCGGCTTGTGGCTGTGGACGGACGACGAGGGAAACGGCTGGAACGCAACACGCAAGCGTGACGGAATTTGCCCGGAAGGCCGATCAGGCCGCGCAAACCGGGTACGTCACGCGGAAAACCTGCACAAATCGCTCAAAAATCGAGCCGAGCAAACGACCGAGCGTACCCGATAGAGGCCCGCTTGACAAGCCGCCCGCCATGCCTGCGGCCGTTCCGGCGCCGTTTACCAAATGGTGAAAACCGGCGCGCCATCGCGCCGCCGGAAGCGGCCAGGCCGCTATGCGACCAGCAGGTCGGGACGCCACTCGATCCGGCGCCACGCGCCGCCGGACGCCCCGTCGCCGGGCAGGTCGACGTCGCGATTCATGCCGAGGCGCGGCACGTAGATCAACCGGTCGCCCGCGAACAGCAGCGGCACGTCACGCTGCCACGCCGGCACGCCGCGCTCCTGGAACAGGTTCTTCAGCGTGCGGCTCGGCCCGCCCGGCGACGTGCGCATCCGCTCGCCGCCCGCGCGGGCGCGCGCCGCCAGTCGCGCACCGCGCAGCAGCGCCTCCGGCACCGCGCCGGCGCCTCCCGCCTCGGCCGGCGCGAACACGTACGTGCCGCGCCATCCCGGCAAATGCCAGACTTCCTGTCCGGCCCACGCCAGCCCCGCTTCCGGGCGCGGGGCGCCCGTGCCGTCATCGGCCGGTTCGCAGCTGTCGCCCGCTTCCCAGTAAACGACGTCGCGATAGAGCCGCAGGCATTGACCCGCGTGATCGACGCGCAGCGCATGCGCGTCGTGCGCGGCGCGCAGTTGCCGCATCATGTTGGCGAGCCGGGCGGCCGATGCACCCGGCAAACCGAGCCGGCGCATCCAGAAGCGCAACAGGTTCGCGCCGCGCGTGTCGTCGAACGCGACCAGCGCGTCGCGCGACAACGCGTGTCCGTCGTCACGGGCGGCTACCGCGAAATCCAGTTCCGCCAGATCGTCGAGCAGCCGCTGCGCGGCGGCCGCATGCTGGGCCGCGCGGCCGAGTGCGTCGCGAAAGCCCGGGAAATGCACGGCCAGCGCCGGCAGCACGTCGATGCGCAGCGCGTTGCGCGCGTAGCGGGTGTCGCCGTTCGATTCGTCGTCGATCCATGCAAGCGCGTGCTGCGCCGCATAGCGCTCGAGTTGCGCGCGCAGCAGTTGCAGCAACGGACGCACGCGCTCGACGTCCACGCCGTCGGGACGATAGCGCGGCGCCATGGCGGCAAGCCCCGCGACACCGGCGCCGCGCAGCAACTGCAGCAGCACGGTTTCGGCCTGGTCGTCCGCATGCTGCGCGAGCCACAGCGTGGCCGCGCCGCGGCGCTCGCACATCGCGTCGAGCGCCGCGTAGCGCCGCTCGCGGGCGGTCGCCTCGATACCGAGGCCGCTGTCGCGCGGCACGTCGACGCGCATCGACTCGAATTCAACCCCGAGTCGCGCGGCCTCTGCTTCGGCATGCGCGGCCCATGCGTCGGCGTTCGCACTCAGCCCGTGATGCACGTGCAGCGCGACACAGCGCGACGCACCCGCCGCACGCACGGTAGCGTCGAGCAGCACCGTCGAATCGAGGCCGCCGCTGTACGCGATCGCGATGCGCGCTTCGGGCGGCACGCCGGAAAGCGCAACGCCGACCGCGTCGAGGACGACGCGGTCGGCGGAGTATTCGGTCGGCGGGATCACGATATGGACGCGCGCACTGCGGCGCGCGAATTGAACACGCGGGCGGTCATGCGCCCGGCGTGGTTTCCTTGAACTTGCCGTAGGCCATCAGGCGCTCGAAACGGCGCTCGCGCAGCGCATCGATGCTCATGCCCTGGAACTGGCGCAGCGAATCGGCAAGCGCACGGCGCAGCAGCGCGGCCATGCCCTTCGGATCGCGATGCGCGCCGCCGAGCGGCTCGTTGATGATCTTGTCGATCAGGCCGAGCGCCTTCAGGCGGTGCGCGGTCAGGCCCAGCGCTTCCGCCGCTTCAGGCGCCTTCGCGGCGCTCTTCCACAGGATCGATGCGCAGCCTTCCGGCGAAATCACCGAGTAGGTCGAGAACTGCAGCATCATCACGGTGTCGGCCACCGCGACCGCGAGCGCGCCGCCCGAACCGCCCTCGCCGATCACCGTCGTGATGATCGGCGTCTTCAGCTCGGCCATCACGTACAGGTTGCGGCCGATCGCTTCCGACTGGCCGCGCTCTTCCGCGCCGATGCCCGGATAGGCGCCCGGCGTATCGACGAACGTGAAGATCGGCAGCCCGAACTTCTCGGCGAGACGCATCAGGCGTTCGGCCTTGCGATAGCCTTCCGGACGCGGCATCCCGAAGTTGCGCGCAGCACGCTCCTTCGTGTCGCGGCCCTTCTGGTGACCGATCACCATGCACGGATGGCCGCCGAAACGGGCGAGACCGCCGACGATCGACAGATCGTCCGCGAACGCGCGGTCGCCATGCAGCTCGTGAAAATCGGTGAACAGTTCCGCGACGTAATCGAGCGTGTACGGACGCTGCGGATGCCGCGCGATCTGCGAAACCTGCCACGGCGACAGGTTCGCGTAGAGATCTTTCGTCAGTTGCTGGCTTTTCTTCGACAGCCGCTCGATTTCTTCCGAAATGTCGACAGCCGAGTCGTCCTGCACGAATCGCAGCTCTTCGATCTTGGCCTCGAGTTCGGCGATCGGCTGTTCGAAATCCAGAAACGTGGTCTTCATGTGTTCGAATCCTTGGGTCTTGCGGCAGCGCGTATTCTACCCGCGCGGGCGACGCTCAAAACCGACTCTCAACTATTGATGTTTAAAACCCGATAGCCACAGCTCAGGCGTCGGCGTCAGCCGCATCGAGGCTGCGCCACATGTACCAGGTCGCGACGGTGCGCCACGGCTCCCAGTTGGCCGCAACCTCGCGCGCCTCGCTGCGCGTGACGGGTTCCCCGCTGAAGTAATTGACGCTGATCGCGCGGATCAGGCCCGGGTCGTCGAGCGGCAGCACGTCTGGCCGCGACAGGTTGAAGATCAGGAACATCTCGGCCGTCCAGCGGCTGATGCCGCGGATCTGCGTGAGCTCCTCGATCACGTCCTCGTCGTCCATCGACGTCCACTTGTCGACGTGCAGCGCGCCCGACACGAAATGCTGCGCGAGATCGAGGATATATTCCGTCTTGCGTTTCGACAGCCCGCACGCGATCAACTTGTCCGCGCCGAGCCGGATCACCGGCTGCGGCGCGAGTTTCGGACAGGCGTCCCCGATGCGCGCCCACAGCGACTGGGCGGACGGCACCGAAATCTGCTGGCCGACGACCGAGCGCGCGAGCGTGACGAACGGGTCGCCGCGCTTCACGAGATGGGCGGGACCGAACTTCGGAATCAGCTTCTTCAGGATCCGGTCGCGCTTGACGAGATCGGCACACGCCTTGTCCCAGTAGGCCGGGCGTACGACCACCTCTTCGCCGTCCGCTTCGGACACACGGGTCTTGCGGGCCGCGTCGGCGGCCGGCAGCACGACCGCCGGCTGCGCGTGACCGTTGAGCGCGCCGTTCGGCGCGGCGCGTGTTGCGTCCGACTTCGCCGCCGGCACGCGCTTGGCTGCCGGACGCGCGGCGACAGGGGTCGCGCGCCTGACCGGCGCTTTTCTGGCCGTTGCCATCTTGCCTCCTACCTGACGGATCGGTCAGTGGAACGCGCCGCGCTCATACACGACGCCATTCGGTCGATCCGCCCGGTTTGTCTTCAAGTGCGACGCCGGCCTCGAGCAGTTCCGCCCGGATCCGGTCCGCTTCGGCATAGTCCTTCGCTTGTTTCGCCGCGACGCGCGCGGCGATCCTCGCTTCGATCTCATCGGCAGCGAGCCCGCCCGCCTGCGCGGCGCCGGACGCCTGCTGCAGGAACGCGCGCGGCTCGCGGCCCAGCAGGCCGAGCAGGCCCGCCAGCTGTTTCAACTGCCGCGCGAGCGACGCGTCGCGCGTGCGATTCACCTCGCTCGCCAGCTCGAACAGCGTCGCCACCGCGACAGGCGTATTGAAGTCGTCGTTCATCGCGGCCGCGAAACGCTGCGCGTGCGGCTCGTTCCAGTCGAGCGCGAGCGCGTCGGCCTCGACGTCCTTCAGCGCCGTATAGAGGCGCGTGAGCGACGCGCGCGCATCGTCGAGATGCACGTCGCTGTAGTTCAGCGGCGAGCGGTAATGCGTGCGCACGATGAAGAAGCGCACGACTTCCGCGTCGTAGCGCTCGAGCACGTCGCGGATCGTGAAGAAGTTGCCGAGCGATTTCGACATCTTCTCGTTGTCGACCTGCACGAAGCCGTTGTGCATCCAGTAGTTGACGAACGTCTGGCCCGTTGCGCCCTCGCTCTGCGCGATCTCGTTCTCGTGGTGCGGGAATTGCAGATCCTGCCCGCCGCCGTGGATGTCGAAATGTTCGCCGAGCAGCGTGCAGCCCATCGCCGAGCACTCGATGTGCCAGCCCGGGCGGCCCATCCCGTACTTCGACGCCCACGACGTGCCTTCCGGATCTTCCGGCTTCGCCCGCTTCCACAACACGAAATCGAGCGGATCTTCCTTCGCGTCGTTCGCGGCCACGCGCTCGCCCGCACGGAGATCGTCGAGCGACTTGCCCGACAGCTTCCCGTAGTTCGCGAACTTGCGCACCGAGTAATTGACGTCGCCATCGGCCGCCTGGTATGCATAGCCGTTCGTCTCGAGCGTCTCGATCATGCCGAGCATCTGCGGAATGAACTGCGTCGCGCGCGGCTCGATGTCGGGCCGCTGGATGCCGAGCGCGCTTTCATCCTCGTGCATCGCGCCGATGAACCGGTCGGTCAGCGAGCGGATCGTCTCGCCGTTCTCGACCGCGCGGCGGATGATCTTGTCGTCGATGTCGGTGATGTTGCGCACATACGTGACCCGGTAGCCGATCGCACGCAACCAGCGCTGGACGAGGTCGAACACGACCAGCATGCGCGCGTGGCCCACGTGACAATAGTCGTAGACGGTGATCCCGCATACGTACATCCGCACTTCGCCGGAGTGGCGCGGCACGAAAACTTGCTTGTCACGCGCGAGCGTGTTGTAGATGCGCAGTGATTCCATAGAGATGAACCGTGAGCCGAAGGAAACCGCCCTGGCGAAGCTCGCCCAGCATGCGAAACGGACGGACCATCTGCTGCGGCACCAGGCCGAGCGTCCTCGTATCACATGGGGCGGTCAGGCTGCAAGCACAGCGGTGACGGCCACGAGAGGCTAAGAAAGACTGTCTGCCGCTCGCCGGAACGCGCAGACGTTTTGTTAGAATGGCTCGGAGTATAACATTCCGATTTACGCCTATGAAACCTCATCGCGGCCGCGCGCAGAGCGCTGCGACCCTCGTTGCGACCACCGTCATGGGCGTCGCGCTGACGCTTTTCGCGGCCCCCGCGGCGCACGCGCAGAAGGCCCCGGCCACCGCCGACGGCACGCCGGAGATCGACGCCTCGATCGCCGGCAAGCAGTGGAAGCAGGCGCTCGCACAGCTCGACACGCGCATCGCGTCGAACCCGCACGACGTGCAGGCGCAGTTCAAGCGCGGCACCGTGCTGGCCCGCCTGAACCGTGACGACGACGCGATCCAGCAGTTCGTCGCCATCACGCAGGCGTATCCCGAACTGCCCGAGCCGTACAACAACCTCGCGGCGCTCTACGCGAAGCATGGCCGCTACGACGAAGCGCGCGCCGCGCTCGTCACGGCGACGCAATCGAACCCCGGCTACGCGCTCGCATACGAGAACCTCGGCGACCTGTACCTGCGCCTCGCGGCCGAATCGTACAAGCGTGCGCAATCGCTCGGCCGCACGAGCGGCGCGACCGCGCAGCGCCTCGCCGATCTGCAGAAGATCGTGGCACCGCCGAAGGCCGCGCCGAGCACCGGCGCGAGCGCGCCGGCCACGCGCGACTACTCCGGCCGCGCCGCCGCGAACGTGAGCACCACCACGCTGCCGATGTCCCCGACGTTCCAGTTCAGCGGTCCGTCGGGCGCGCTGGCGGCGCCGTACGTCGCGCCGTCGCAATAAGCGGCGCGGCCCCCTTCTCCCTCCCAACCTGAGGATCGCAATGAAACGTCTGTTGCTGGCGCTTGGCGGCGCCGCCCTTCTCGCGACCGCGCCCGCGTTCGCGCAATCGGCTACCGCGCACCCCGTCGTGCAGCTGAAGACCTCGCAGGGCGACATCCGCGTCGAGCTCTACCCGGAGAAGGCGCCGAAGTCGGTCGCCAACTTCCTCGATTACGTGAAGGCCGGCCAGTACAACGGCACGATCTTCCATCGCGTGATCAAGGGCTTCATGATCCAGGGCGGCGGCTACAAGACCAACTTCGAGGAGAAGCCGACCCGCGCGCCGATCCCGCTGGAAAGCCGCAATGGTCTGAAGAACCTGACGGGCACGATCGCGATGGCGCGCACGAGCGATCCGAACTCGGCCACCGCCCAGTTCTTCATCAACACGGTCGACAACAGCGGCCTCGACTATCCGAACCCGGACGGCAACGGCTATGCCGTGTTCGGCAAGGTCGTGTCGGGCCTCGACGTCGTGAAGAAGATCGAAGGCGTGGCGACGACCTCGCGCGGCCCGATGCAGGACGTACCCGCGCAACCGATCGTGATCGAATCGGCCAGCATCGTCTCGAAGTAAGAACCTGCCGGCACGTCCGGCGCCACACGCGGCCGCGTCGCACGACCGGCCGCGTGCCATTTAAACCGCCTCACCGAAGGAATTCATCATGGTTGAACTGCACACGAACCACGGCGTGATCAAGCTCGAGCTCGACGCCGAGAAGGCACCGAAGACGGTCGAGAACTTCCTGAACTATGTGAAGAAAGGCCACTACGACGGCACCGTGTTCCATCGCGTGATCAACGGCTTCATGATCCAGGGCGGCGGCTTCGAGCCGGGCCTCAAGCAGAAGCCGACCGATGCGCCGATCGACAACGAGGCGAACAACGGCCTGAAGAACGACAACTACACGGTCGCGATGGCGCGCACGAACGATCCGCACTCGGCCACCGCCCAGTTCTTCATCAACGTGAACGACAACGACTTCCTGAACCACTCGTCGCCGACGCCGCAGGGCTGGGGCTACGCGGTGTTCGGCAAGGTCGTCGAAGGCCAGGACGTGGTCGACAAGATCAAGGGCGTCAAGACGGGCAACGCTGGTTTCCACCAGGACGTGCCGGCCGACGACGTCGTGATCGAAAAGGCCGTCGTGGTCTGACGCACGGTTACGGAGGCACTTCGATGTTGCAGGAGAGTCCGCCGCGAAGCGTCTCCGCGGGCGTGCCGGGCGAGCGCGAGTACGCGCAAGCCGCACGCCCGTTCCTGTTCCTCTCCGACCTGCACCTGAGCGAGGCGATTCCGAAGACGGTCGCCGCGTTCGAGCATTTCGTGAAGTACACCGCCGATAGCGCCGATTCGGTGTTCATCCTCGGCGACCTGTTCGAATACTGGATCGGCGACGACATCCTCGACGACGATCCGTTCGCCGCCCGCATGGCCGCGCTGATGCACACGTTCTCCGAGCGCGGCATTGCGCTCTACGTGATGCACGGCAACCGCGATTTCCTGCTCGGCCGGCGCTTCATGAAGGCCGCCGGCGCGATGCTGCTGCCCGACCCTTCGCTGATCATGGCGTTCGGCCAGCGCATCGTGCTCGCGCACGGCGATGCGCAATGCACGGCCGACCGCGGCTACCAGTTGTTCCGCCGGTTCGCGCGCAATCGCGTCGCGCAATGGCTGTTTCTCGCGTGGCCGTTCCGCTGGCGCCGAGCGCTCGCGCAGCGCATGCGCTCGAACAGCGAAGCGGGCCGGATGCGCCCTGCTTCACCGATCTACGACGTCACGCGTGAAGGCGTAGCCGCGCTGTTCCGGAAAAGCCGCGCGCGCGTGATCATTCACGGCCACACGCACCGCCCCGCGCGCCACGCCGAATCGGGCGGCATCCGCTGGGTACTGCCCGACTGGGATCTCGACCACGGCAAGCCGCGCGGCGGCTACCTGCGCGTCGACGCGGAAGGCATCCACGCGATGCCGCTCGACTGACGCCGCTGCCTGTCGCACGACCGGCAGCGGGCGGCAGCGATCACGCTACGCCTGGCGCTCGACCGCCTTGCCTTCCAGCACGGCCGACAGCCGGCGCAGGTCGAGGCGCGCCGCATCGGCACCCTGCAGCGTTTCCAGATGCGTGCCGAGACGTTCGAGCGCCGCGACGATCTCGTCGACGCGGCGGCTTTCCTTCGCCGCGTGATCGATCAGGCCATGAATCGCGAGCGACATCGGATCGTCGGCATTCGGCGTGATCCCGTATGCGAAGAACGCGGTGCGTTCGGGTTGCGGCTTCGGCTGTGCCGGCATCACGATGCGCGCCGGGTTGCCGACCGCCGTGCCGCCGGCCGGCACCGGCTTCACGACAACCGCGTTCGACCCGATCTTCGCGCCCGCGCCGACCGTGAAGCCGCCGAGCACCTTCGCGCCGGCGCCGACGATCACGCCGGCCTCGAGCGTCGGATGGCGCTTCGCGCCGCGCGTGAGCGACGTGCCGCCCAGCGTCACGCCCTGATAGATCGTGCAGTCGTCGCCGACGATCGCCGTCTCGCCGATCACGACACCCATGCCGTGATCGATGAACACGCGCCGGCCGATCGTCGCGCCGGGGTGAATCTCGATGCCCGTCAGGAACCGTCCGGCCTGCGACGCCACCCGCGCGAGCCAGTAGCGCTTCGCACGCCAGCACGCATGCGCGACACGGTGCAGCACGAGCGCATGCAGCCCGGGATAACAGGTCAGCACCTCCCAGGCACTGCGAGCGGCGGGATCCCGCTCGCGAATGGTTGCAACGTCTTCGCGCAGTCTCGTGAACATGATCGGGTCGGGAAAAGGCCGGCGCGCACCGCCGGCGATGGCCGGCCGTTATCGCGCCGGGTCATATGCTTATGACGTCCGGCGATTGTAGGGCGAGTCGCGCGCGGCCGCACGAGGTCGCACGTTCACCCCGCCGACGGCGCGGGTATTCGGACGGCATGCCCGCGGTTGCGGCGTGCGCGGAAGGCGCGGCCAGACGGAGCGGGCCGGGCGAGGCGCCCGGCGGCAGACGCAACGCAACCCCGCCGGCGCGACACGCCCGGGCACGCGGTTGCCGGTGCGCCGGCCGCTTACGCGTCGGCGTCGGGCTTGCCCGATTTCAGCAGGATGTGCTTCGCGACGCCGCGCAGGATGTTGACCTCCTCGCGCTCGAGGCCAGTGCGCGCGAACAGGCGCCGCAGCCGCGGCATCAGTTTCTTCGGGTTGCGCGGATCGAGGAACTCGAGCGAGATCAGCGCGTTCTCGAGGTGCACGTACATCCGCTCGATCTCGTCGCTCTGCGCCAGGGTGCCGACCTCGGCCGACGATTGTGGCGACGGCTCGCTCGCCTGCTCGAGAAACGCGACGCGCAGCTCGTACGCGAGCACCTGCACGGCCTGCGCGAGGTTCAGCGAACTGTAGGCCGGATTCGCCGGGATATGGGCAAGCGCGCTGCACTGCTCGACATGTTCGTTCGCCAGGCCCGTGCGCTCGTTGCCGAACACGAGCGCGATGTCGCCCATGCCGACCTGCGTACACGCCTGCGTGGCGGCCGCACGCGGCGCCAGGCGCGGCGGCCCGTATTCGCGCGTGCGCGCGGTGAGCGCGACCGACCAGTGCACGCCGGACAGCGCGTCGCCGAGCGTCGGCACGACGTGCGCCGATGCGAGGACGTCGTCCGCGCCGCTGGCCATCGCGATCGCCTCGGGGTCGCTCTGCACGTGCGGCACGCGCGGCGCGACCAGCACGAGGCGCGAGAAGCCCATCGTTTTCAGTGCGCGGGCGGCCGCCCCGACATTGCCGGGATGGCTGGGCTCGACGAGCACGAAGCGGGTGGACGTGAAGCCGCCGGACGGCGGACGGGACGAGGCCGTGCCCTGCTCGGACGGCGCGGCGGTGTTCTGCGGGGTTTCCACTACGTTACGACTCGGTTCATCAGAATGGCAGTATGGTATCGCCATCGCCGCCGCAAACCCACTCGTCCGGACGGACAGTGGGGGTTTCCCCGTACCCCGGTCGCCTGAAACCGCCAAAAATCGGGTAAAATCATGCCTTTACGCGTCGCACTCCGTGCGGCGCGGGTCGTACCCCGTTCTTTGTCAATTCGCGTCTCACCTCGCCTGCCACGCTTGCGCCGTGCCGGGCGGTTGTTCCACTCGTGGCGGCCCGTGCCGCCGGCTACAGGATCCAGGCTCATGCATCCCATGCTCAATATTGCTGTCAAGGCTGCGCGCCGCGCCGGACAGATCATCAATCGCGCGTCCCTCGATCTCGACCTGATCGAGATCCGCAAGAAGCAGCAGAACGACTTCGTCACCGAAGTGGACAAGGCCGCGGAAGACGCGATCATCGAGACGCTGAAGACTGCCTATCCCGATCACGCGATCCTCGCGGAAGAATCGGGCGAATCCGACAACGAATCCGAATTCAAGTGGATCATCGATCCGCTCGACGGCACGACCAACTTCATCCACGGCTTCCCGTACTACTGCGTGTCGATCGCGCTCGAGCACAAGGGCGTCGTCACGCAGGCCGTCATCTACGACCCGAACAAGAACGACCTGTTCACGGCCACGCGCGGCCGCGGTGCGTACCTGAACGACCGCCGCATCCGCGTCGGCCGCCGCGACCGCCTGTCGGACGCGCTGGTCGGCACGGGCTTCCCGTTCCGCGAGAAGGACGGCCTCGACGCCTACGCGCGCCTCTTCACCGAAATGACGCAAGCCTGCACGGGCCTGCGCCGCCCGGGTGCGGCAGCGCTCGACCTGGCCAACGTCGCGGCCGGCCGCCTCGACGCGTTCTTCGAACAAGGCATCAACGTGTGGGACATGGCGGCAGGCAGCCTGTTGATCACCGAAGCCGGCGGCCTCGTCGGCAATTACACGGGCGATGCCGATTTCCTGCACCGCCACGAGATCGTTGCCGCGAACCCGAAGATCTACGCGCAGATGATCCCGATCCTGAACCGCTACAGCCACGTGCATCCGGCAGCGGAGTAAGCCCCGGCCGCGCCGCATGGCGCGGCCTTTCGCGCACACCGCTTGCGGGCATCGCCCCACGATGGCGCGCCGCACGCCGCCCGGACACCCGGGCGGCCGAAAAGCCCCTGCACAAGGGGCGCGACGTGCGCGTATCCTGAAAGTTGCCTGAATCGTTCGGGCCGGTCGGCGGACTGCCGCGCGTACCGCAATCCCTGCAACGACGACGAACGGCTCGCGTCCGGCATGCGTGCGCGGCGCACAGCGCCGCCGGCATGCCGGCCCTCGCCTGTATCAACATAGCCACGACGCCGTGGCAATCGCATCCGAGTCCCCATGTTACGGCTAAGCGAAATCAAACTCCCCCTCGACCACCCCGAAAGCGCGCTCGAAGCCGCGATTCGCGCGCGCCTCGCGGAGCACGGCGTGGCCGCGGACGGGCTGCTACGTTACACCGTGTTCCGCCGGGCACACGATGCGCGCAAGCGCGCCGACATCAAGCTCACGTATATCGTCGACATCGAGGTCCAGGACGAAGCCGCCGCGCTCGCGCGCCTCGCGGGCAAGCCGCATTGCGGCGTGACGCCCGACATGGCGTACCACTTTGTCGCGAAGGCGCCCGAACACGGCACCGCGCTGCGCCCGGTCGTCATCGGCATGGGGCCGTGCGGCCTGTTTGCAGGGCTGATCCTCGCGCAGATGGGATTCCGCCCCATCATCCTGGAACGCGGCAAGGCCGTGCGCGAACGCACCAAGGACACGTTCGGCCTGTGGCGCAAGAGCGTGCTCAACCCCGAATCCAACGTGCAGTTCGGCGAAGGCGGCGCGGGCACGTTTTCCGACGGCAAGCTGTACAGCCAGATCAAGGACCCCCATCACTACGGCCGCAAGGTGCTGGACGAATTCGTCAAGGCAGGCGCGCCGGAGGACATCCTGTACCTGAGCCGGCCGCACATCGGCACGTTCCGCCTCGTCAGCATGGTGGAGAAGATGCGCGCCTCCATCCACGAACTCGGTGGCGAAGTACGCTTCGAAACCCGGGTCGACGACATCGAGATCGACCAGGGCAAGGTGCGCGCGCTCAAGCTGTCGAACGGCGAAACGCTCCAGTGCGACCACGTGGTGCTGGCCGTGGGCCACAGCGCACGCGACACGTTCCAGATGCTGCACGATCGCGGCGTCTATATCGAGGCCAAGCCGTTTTCGCTGGGTTTCCGCATCGAGCATCCGCAGGGGCTGATCGATCGCAGCCGCTTCGGCAAGTTCGCCGGCCACAAGCAACTCGGCGCCGCCGACTACAAGGTGGTCCACCACTCCAGCAACGGGCGCGCCGTCTACAGCTTCTGCATGTGTCCGGGCGGCACGGTGGTCGCGGCGACGTCGGAGCCCGGCCGCGTGGTCACCAACGGCATGAGCCAGTATTCCCGCGCCGAGCGCAACGCGAATGCCGGCATCGTCGTCGGCATCACGCCGGACGATTACCCCGGCGGTCCGCTGGCGGGCATCGCGTTCCAGCGCAAATGGGAAGAGCGCGCCTTCGAACTCGGCGGCGGCGATTACCGCGCGCCGGGGCAACTGGTCGGCGATTTCATCGCGGGCAGGCCGTCGACGTCGCTGGGTTCCGTCGAGCCGTCGTACAAGCCCGGCGTGAATCCGACCGATCTCAGCACCGCGCTCCCCGACTACGTGATCGAAGCCATTCGTGAAGCGCTGCCCGAGATCGACAAGAAGATCGCCGGCTTCGCGATGCACGACGCCGTGCTCACCGGCGTGGAGACGCGTACGTCGTCGCCCATCCGGATTCGGCGCAAGGACGATTACCAGAGCATGAACGTCGAAGGCCTGTATCCGGCCGGCGAAGGCGCGGGGTATGCGGGCGGGATCTATTCGGCAGCCATCGACGGCATCGAAGTCGCGCAGGCGGTGGCGCTCAGCATGACGTCGGCGCACGCGTCCTGACGAAACGCAGGCCCGGCGCGCGAAGGTTCGCGCGCCGGGCGAAACCGGCTCTCGCATGCCTGACACAGACCGGGCCGGACGGGATCTCCGCTGGCCTTCGACGATGCGGCAATCCCAGTGTCCTTCGATCGTCAGGCCGCGCCGGAACCCGCTCCGCCCCGACGGGATTCCGCGCCAGCGTCAGGGCAACCGCATACCGATCCGCCGCCAGCACGGCTCTCGTTTCCGGGTGTCATGCCGATGCGCCGGGCCGTCAATATCGAAGACGCGGACACGCCCCAACGAGCGGCAAGAATATTCCAGTCACTCCTCTATTCCCGCGTATCACGACGTCACGGATGCGGGGACTAGACGCGGCTTCGTCAGGCTGTAGGAAATCGTACTGAAGATCGAATTCAGACTGGCCACGCCGCCATTCGAATTGCTGCAGGTGTCCGAATAAAAATAGGCGGGACCGGTAGCGATCGATTGCATCGTATTGCACGGCGACAAGGGGTCGCTGCCATCGCTGCAGGTGGACGACGCACTCCCGCCACCGATATAGGCCACCGTGTATATCAGCGTCCCCGCTGCTTTCGCCGTGGCCGCCGTGTTGATCGCCGTCTGGCATTCCGTTCCGTAGTTCGACTTGTATGTCGCCCCGAGTTGGGTCTGGCTCGACGATGCGTCGCCGTCGCTCAACAGGATGATCACGTTCTGACCGGGCGGGGACTGGGTCGAGGACAACGACTGCAACGACTGCTGCGCAGCGACGATCGCCTGGGCATAGTAGGTTCCCAGGCCACCGGGGGCAGCGAGTCCGCTGCATGAACCGCCGCCGAGCGCCTGGACCAGCCCGGAACTCGTATTGGCACTGCCGCTGCTACCCAGGAATCCCGTTCCCAGCTTGCTGTACTGGTAACCGGCACTTGCCGCCGCCGAATAGCTTCCCGCAATGCCGGGCGCGGTGCTACCACACGAGAACGCGTAGTTGGAGGACATCGGCGGGAACGCCATCAATCCCACGTTGTCGCCGGCATTCGTCAACGTCGTGAGAAGCTGCAACGCAGCCGCCTTTGCGCATGCGAGACGCGTTTGCACCACGCCGCTCGAGTTCTTGCAATTGCTGTCGTCGGTGTTCATCGACGCGGTCGTGTCGAGGATGATCATCACGTTGTACTGCGCGGGTCCGCCTGCGCCGCCGGCTACCGCAGTCGACGTCGCGGAAACGGTCGTCGCCTTGATTCCGAAGATGTTCGCAAAGAACGTGGAAACGCTCGCCGTCTGCGTCACCTGAATGCCGTTATAGCCGGACACGGCCTGTTTGTACGGTAGCTGAATGCTCGTCAGGGTCAGTCCGGTCACGGACGTCGAGCTGACGGTCGCGCCGCCCGGAAGCGGGTTGGCCTGGCCTGCCGAGTAGGCAACCGCGTCGTTGTACGCCGTACTCCACGACTGGCTCCAGAGGTCCGTCGCGCCTGCGAGTGCCGCCGCGTCGGTGGCCGCCTGCAAGCGCCGTTGCGTGTAGGCCAGATAGCCGACATCGACGCAAATCGCGGCGAATCCCAGCAGCGCGACCAACGATGCCGCGACGATGATCGCGACTGCGCCGCGTTGATGGCGGATAGCCCTGCCACGTGGTTTTGAAGTATTCACCGCTCCCCCTTTTTACTTCTTCTGATCGGTCGTCATTGCACGCGCGCGGTAACGGTCGCGGCCACCAGCGACGGCATCATGGTGTTCAGGTTGAGATAGTTTCCGGGGACGACAGGATGGAAACCGGAGTAGATCACGCTGACCTTGACGGGCACGTCGACCGCAGCGCTCGACGCCGGCGCGAGGTCAGTTGCGCACCCCGCATCGTTCGTACATGCAACGCCATTGACGGTCGTGGAAATCGTGATGCCGCTCGGGTTGAGAAACGACGCGGCTGCCACGGCTTGCGACAACGTCGTCGTATATGGCGTGGTCGTGCCTCTCTGCGCCGCGAACGTCCGCGCGGCAGATGAAGCGGCATTGCTCACCGCGATGAAGTTGACGAGCAGCCAGCCGAACTGCGCGATGCCCAGCAGAATCAGCAGGATGACCGGCAACATCACCGCCATTTCAATGGCAGCAGATCCCCGTTGCGATTTCATAGCCTCCGCTCCCCCGCGAAATTACTGAATGACTTCCGTCATCGTCGACGTGATGTTTTTGGGCATGATGCTGGCCAATGCGCCCCAGGCGCCGGCATACAACGGACTGAATGCATGGCCAAGGGTCACTGTCGCCGTCGAACCGGCCGCCGGCGCATTGGACATCGTTCCCAGCGCGGCCTGACAAGCGGAATCGGACGTACAAGCCACGCCGTTCACGGACGTCGAAATGCTGAATCCGGTGCGGAGCGGGCCGAGCGCATTGGTGACGATGGAAACCGTGTCCGAATACGGCGTAGAGAAGCCGCGCTCGGACGCGAACTGATGCGCGCCGACCGATGCGGCCTGCGTCACGATGATGAAATTGGAAATCAGCCAGGAGAACTGTGCGATACCCAGGAGTATCAGCAACAGGACCGGGAGCAATAACGAAAACTCGACCGCCGCGACACCTCGCTGCCTTTTTCCCCGCATGACGGTCCCCGTTCGACGTTTGAAGATGGTGCGTGGATTCGTTGACTGCATTCACGCTATCCGATTACGACTGGCCGAACGGCACGATGCCAGATTCGTGCCAATGTGCGCCTCTCAAGGAACGGCCGGGTATCCGGGATACATGAAGTCGTTCGCGGACCTGACTTGTTTCATGTCTGAAACGTGTTTTCCGCACGGACCGAGCACGCAGACGGCCGACCGCCACGGGCGGCGATTTTCCTCAAACAGGCCGACGGTCGGACCGAGAGGCGGCGCAGTCGATGGACGAGCTTCGCGCCCATTGCCGGATAAGGCGGAACCCATACCCCGGGAGCACGCCGGTGCGGCCAACCGGAATTTGCATCCGGCCATGCGCGATGTTTCAACGCTGAAACGTCAGGGGGTTTGCACGAGAGCATGCGCGTTGCCGGGGACGCGACAACAACGACGCGTGAACGCCCGCTTCGATCGCATGCAGGCTTCGGTCGACGACCTTGGCCGGCCTTGCTTTTGCGGTGTCGGAGGGTGGGCTCGCAGGTTTGCTTGGCCGCAAGGATGACGTGCCGTGTGCGCCCGGCCAGATCATGCGAGAACCGAATTCAGTGGACGGAGGCCCGGGAAACGCTTCCGTATCGCGTGTGCCCGCAACCTTCGACCGCACGCGTCAACGTCATGCAGGCGATGCAGGAATACCCGGCCTGATGTCGAAACAAAAGGGATAGGACAAAAGGCTGCGCCGATCCGTGCGCCCGGTCCCTTTTGAATCGACCGGGCCGCTCGTCGCTCAGGCATGTGCCTCCGAAGGCGGCCCGGAACACCGGGGGACCATGGAACGGATCCCGGTTCTTTCCGGTTATGCGTGCTCCAGGCTGCCTGGCCGGGATTACGCGCTCAGCTGAATCATCGAGTGGACTTGCGTAAGCGCCTGCTGCCATTCGGCGCTATTGTGCGTGGCGTCGCCGCTGTCGATCAGCGGCTGGAGCAACGCCAGCAGGTTCGACGACCGCGACGTTTCTTCCGGCGTGGTCACATCCGAAATCAGTTTGCCCGCCTCGTACGTCGACTCGCGCGTCTTCCGGTCGGATGACTGACTCAACGACGCATTCAGCAGCGCACCGCGTTCCGTGGCGATCTGGACCGTGCTGCTGGCGCTGTCGTCGATCTGTACGTAGCGATAGTTCTGCGACGCGCGCGACGACGTCAATGCCGGTTCGCCGGCGCCCGACAGCGCCTGATGGTAGCTCGCGCTCAGATGAGACTGCTGGCGCTGGGTGATCTGCCCGTCATTTTGCGAGCCGGAGAGTTTCGTGCTTTGCGATACCTGATAGGAAAACGAGTTGACCTCACCGGGGCGCAACGGATTGGGAGAAGTCGTCGCGTCCGTGATCGACGCGCTGAAATCGCCGAGTCCCGTCAACATCGCCTGGCTCGCCTGCTGCAGCGTCGGAGCGTAGGCGGTACCCGGCAACACTTGTGCCGACGGCGTCCCGTAGTCCTGGTTCATTTGCGCGAAACCGTCTTCAAACATCGACATGAGCGCCGCATTGCCATGTCCACGCGAATTCGCCTGATCGAACTGCTGCAGATAGCTGGCGACGGACGCGGCCCGCTGCGCACTCGTCCCCCAGAGCGCCGGATTGCTCGTATCGACGCTGACGTCGATTGCACCCTCCGCACTCTTGAGACTGAGGCTTCGAGACGCGCGATCTTGCGAATAACTGGCCGACACGTTCGCATTGCCGTCGTTGGTGACGTTGTACTGGAAGTTCACGGAGGCGAGCGCCGACGTGTCGAATTGCGTCAGGCCGCTCAGGTCGAGTTTTGGCGGCACCGTGCCCAAGCCGTCGATGGCCCGCTGGAAACCGGTGGCGAGCTGTGCCACGGCGCTGCGCTCGCTGTCGCTGAGTTTGCCGCTACTCTGGATGCTGGCCGACAGGCTGCCGCCCTCGCTGTCGATCTCGATGTCGACCGTCACGCCGCTTTGCGTCTTGATCGCGAGGTGGACCTTCCCTTCGGGCCCTTGCAGCGTCGGCAACGCAATGCCGCCGGTCGTGCTGACCGACTGCGAAAAATCACTGCCCGTCGTCTTGAAACGATCGAGCAACGCACTGCCGACGCCGGAGAACTGCCCCGTCATCGTCTGTGCGTTGGTGTAGCTGCCCAGCATCTGGAGCGTCACGGCGTCGCGACTGTCGTTGGCCGTGGTGATCGCAGGCGCGGCGCCGGCGAGCACCCCCTGCGGCGTATAGGTTTCGAGTGCCACGGCGCCGAAGGAGGAAGGAATCGTGACAACCGTCGATGGCGAAGACAACAACGCACTCTGACCACCAGGTGCATTCGGCGATACGGAGGGGACAGGACTTACGGAATCCACGAGCGGAACCAGTCCGACGGTCGTGGCGGCGTTCAGGGAAGATAAGGTAGGCATGGCTTTCCAATGCGTTCTTGTTACTTGCTTGTTGTGCGGATGCGCTGGTACGGCAATATGCTCTGCCCGTTTTATCGTCAGACAATATGGATTCTTTAGCCCGACCTTTCATATTTTCGATCTGGCACGAAATTCAGATCGGATATCCGGGCCGGGCAGAAGGAAGACCCGCGGTTTCATGCATCAGGAAAAATGCTTCGGCGATGAAACGACCGGCGTGGCCGGCGGGTTGAGTCCGCTGGTTGGAAGCGATATTCGAATGTCGTGCAGACGGCACGGGTCGCCGCGGGCGGGGGGGCGCCTGAGGGCCGATTGCCCGATGTGGCCGGGCGCAGGTGCGTATCGCAATGGGTTTCAGCTCACATCTGAGCTTCGAGCAGACCCCTTTCACGCCACTGGTAAACTCTGGCAACCGCCCCCCTAATGATGCAGCAGTACCTGCGCCTTGCCTGACAAGGATCAGCCCGCAAAGCTACGCCAAGACCTACGCCCACCCTTTTCAGAATCTGTCGTTAACCGAAAAGGGCATTGCATCGAACGTGTCACAATCATGCGTCGTCGCGAAAAACCAACTGGGCAACTTGTGAAGTCACTACTCATTCTGATTGCATTAACAGGCTTGTCGGTCGTTTCGACAGCGCAGGGACAGAACGCTGCGACTCTCATCGGGTTATCAAAGGATCTATCTAGGCATATGAATGGCCCGGACGGCGAGTACGGGTTCATTCGTGTCGAGATGCCTCACTGCCGTCAGTTTGGACTGGGAGCCAGCGAAGATCTGCCACCTCCAAATCAATACCGTTTCGTAGATTTTAGTCACGCGCAGAATGCGAACGTCGATACGCGCGGAGTGACGTTTGCGATGCGGTCAATACCTTTGCCCTGGTGCAAGCCGGGCGAAGGTATGTACTAAAGGTCCGTCTCTGATATTTTGTGATTGCTTGTTCGTTGTCTAGCGTCGCGAGAGTTTGGAAGCGCTTGGCTGCCGCTCACCATCACCCGAACCTGGCCAAACGGCGAACTTCGCGCGTGAACGCCGAGGCCACTGGTAAACTCGGGCAACCAAAGCAACTTTTCCCCTGCCACATGAGCATGCAACCCGCAGCAGCACCTGCTACCGTCACTCCCATGATGCATCGGTAACTGCGCCCTATCTGACGTGGCTTTGATCAGAAAGCTACGCCAATACCTACGCCAGCCATTTTCAGGGACGTCCGCTCCCGACCCGAAGCGGTCCTCCAGAAAGGGATCGAAACGCGGTCATTCAGCGTCTCCACGCTCATGCGATGGCGCCGTGCGGCTCCCCGGCTACAATGTTTGTAGCAACCGTGCTGACAGCTTTGTCCAGTATCGGTCTTGCAAAGCAGGGACCCAGGTATGTTCTCTGAGTTGTCGCGGCCCTGATTGTGTCGAGCCTCTTGATGCGAGTATTTCTATATGTCATTTCGAGCCCTTCATGATGAGCTGCTCGCATACCAGGGCCAGACGGCTTTCGTCGATGTGCTGATTCCTTGGATAGAGAAGAATCCTGCCGAAATCGAACGGCTCCGATCCATTCGCTTAAGAAGCGGTAGGCCTATTCCGAATGTACCCGAAGACGAACGCTGGTTACTTTACGCAGCTAGCCGCGTTTTCGAGCTTCTAGTGCTTTGTTTCCAGAGTGGACGAGCCGATGGAACTGAGTGGCCGGGCCCCGCCATCTCGGAGGATGAGCTTGTGTGCTTCTCCGAACACATCGGCTTGGATGTCGTGCGTCCCGATCGATATTCGCCTTTCCATCACGAAATCGCCGCTCTATCTTGCTCTGCCGAGACGGCTCAGTCACCTCAAATTGCCAAATATCACTGGCCATGCCTAATGCTCGGTCCTCTGCTCTTGATGCGGGCGGGCGTCACTCTATCTGCAAACGCCAGTGTCATGCGCCCAGAGGTCGCTGACGCTTCTACTCTTTATTGGGCTTTTCGCAGAAAGACACGACCGCACCACGACCTCGCCCATGGGTGGGGGCACAACTCATCATGGCGAACTTCTTTTAGGCGCGATTACCACTTGGGCGACACCTTCCACTTTAATGTCGACGGCACGGTTGATCTTTTGGAACTTCATGCAGAATCGTGCAACGACGAAGGACTGTCGCCGAAGGAGCGCATGGAACTCCTCGCGAACCGCTGTTTTGTTACCGTTACCAAGGATAGCGTCGATCACTTTCCCTATGATGATCGGTTTTCAATGAAAGCCATGTAGCAGATGTCGGCGGCCTGACCTTTTCATCGAAGGAATCCCCTCAGAGAAATTCGGCTGCTTACAGTCACTACTCATATGACCGTTTCTTCGTCCTGCCAGCGGCAGCTCCTGGTCGAACCCGGAAGTTCGGCCGGCGCCCATTAGCCGCCTGCCCGATCTCGACGCGAACTTCCCTTGTCGACCCGAAGCCGCCGGTCAATTTGACGACAAGCGGTCATCTACATTAAGCGCGCGCGATATCGTCCGTACGCGAGCAGCGCGAAAAACAGCAATAAGGCTAAAGTACCAACAAGCAGTGCCACCCTTGCTACGCGCGCCCAGCTATCAATTTGTGGGTCGTTCAGTGATCTATAGTCACCGCTCACCAGCCAGATAATCGGCGCGTAGTTGAATTTACCGTCCTTTCCAAGGAACGCGCTTTCTCCCGGATAGTGGCTCTGCAGTTTGGCGGCGATTCTGCTCTGCATAAGGCCGCTGACCAGCAGACCGATCGCGGCTAGCGCGATAAGCAACTCGAAAACGTGCATGACATCGGCGGAGTTCATGTCGTGAAATTTTTCCTGAGTGCACTACCGTTGCGACGAAACATTATCGACGATTTTCATATCAAAGCCGACTGACCGCTTCTGGCCGGTTGCTGCCCCTCGCCATCGCCGACAACTGGCCGGATGGCGAACTTCGACCGATCCTGTGCGGGCCACTGGTAAACTCGGGCAACCAAAGCAACAATTTCATGCCTGACCTATGACCACGCTGTCGCCCGACGCCTTCGCCGGCCACACCCCGATGATGCAGCAGTACCTGCGCATCAAGGCCGACCACCCCGACACGCTCGTTTTCTACCGGATGGGCGACTTCTACGAGCTGTTCTTCGAAGACGCGGAAAAGGCCGCCCGACTGCTCGACCTGACCCTCACGCAACGCGGCGCATCGGCCGGCACGCCGATCAAGATGGCCGGCGTGCCGCATCACGCCGTCGAACAATATCTTGCGAAGCTCGTGAAGATGGGCGAATCGGTCGCGCTCTGCGAACAGATCGGCGATCCGGCCACGTCGAAGGGCCCCGTCGAGCGCAAGGTCGTGCGCGTCGTCACGCCCGGCACGCTGACCGATGCCGCACTGCTGTCCGACAAGAACGACGTCTATCTGCTCGCGATGTGCACGGGCCACAACAAGCGCGGCGTCGCGGTCAACATCGGCCTCGCGTGGCTGAACCTCGCCAGCGGCGCCTTGCGGCTCGCCGAAATCGCGCCCGACCAGCTCGCTGCCGCACTCGAACGCATCCGCCCGGCCGAAATCCTGACGCCGGACGGCGCGACCGACTCCGTGCCCGCGGGCGCGGGCGCAAACAAGCGCGTGCCGGCCTGGCACTTCGACATCGCGTCGGGCACGCAACGCCTGTGCGATCAGCTCGACGTCGCGAGCCTCGACGGCTTCGGCGCGCATTCGCTGACGAGCGCGTGCGGCGCGGCCGGCGCGCTGCTGCTCTACGCAGCCGCCACGCAAGGCCAGCAGCTGCGGCACGTGCGCAGCCTGAAGGTCGAGAACGAAACCGAATACATCGGGCTCGATCCGGCGACGCGCCGCAACCTCGAACTGACCGAGACCCTGCGCGGCACCGAATCGCCGACGCTGTATTCGCTGCTCGACAGCTGTTGCACGACGATGGGCAGCCGCCTGCTGCGCCACTGGCTGCATCACCCGCCACGCGCGTCGGTTGCGGCGCAATCGCGCCAGCAGGCGATCGGCGCGCTGCTCGAGGCGCCGGCCAACGCGAGCCTCGACGCCTTGCGCAGCGCACTGCGCCAGATCGCCGACGTCGAGCGGATCACCGGGCGTCTCGCCCTGCTGTCCGCACGCCCGCGCGACCTGTCCAGCCTGCGCGATACGTTCGCCGCGCTGCCGGCGCTGCGCGAACGCATCAGCGCGATCGTTGCGAACGCGGATGCGCTCACGCGCGTCGATGCGGCGCTCGCGCCGCCCGCCGAATGCCTCGACCTGCTGACGAACGCGATCGCGCCCGAGCCGGCCGCAATGGTGCGCGACGGCGGCGTGATCGCGCGCGGCTACGATGCCGAGCTCGACGAACTGCGCGACATCTCGGAAAACTGCGGCCAGTTCCTGATCGATCTCGAAGCGCGCGAACGCACGCGCACCGGCATCGCGAACCTGCGCGTCGAATACAACAAGGTGCACGGCTTCTACATCGAGGTCACGCGCGGCCAGACCGACAAAGTGCCGGACGATTACCGCCGCCGCCAGACGCTGAAGAATGCCGAACGCTACATCACGCCGGAACTGAAGACCTTCGAGGACAAGGCGCTGTCCGCGCAGGAACGCGCGCTGGCACGCGAGCGGGCGCTGTACGACGCGGTATTGCAGGCGCTGCTGCCGTTCATCTCCGAATGCCAGCGCGTCGCCTCCGCCCTCGCCGAACTCGACCTGCTCGCCGCGTTCGCCGAGCGCGCTCGCGCGCTCGACTGGGTCGCGCCGACGTTCACCGACGAGGTCGGCATCGAGATCGAACAAGGCCGCCACCCGGTCGTCGAAGCGCAGGTCGAACAGTTCATCGCGAACGACTGCCGGTTCGGCAGCGAGCGCAAGCTGCTGTTGATCACCGGCCCAAACATGGGCGGTAAGTCGACGTTCATGCGGCAGACCGCGCTGATTGCACTGATGGCTTACGTGGGCAGCTACGTGCCGGCCAAATCGGCCTGTTTCGGCCCGATCGACCGGATCTTCACGCGGATCGGCGCGGCCGACGATCTCGCGGGCGGCCGCTCGACGTTCATGGTCGAGATGACCGAGGCCGCGGCCATCCTCAACGACGCAACGCCGCAAAGCCTGGTGCTGATGGACGAAATCGGCCGCGGCACGTCGACGTTCGACGGTCTCGCACTCGCGTGGGCCATCGCTCGCCACCTGCTGGCGCACAACGCGTGCTACACGCTGTTCGCGACGCACTACTTCGAGCTGACGCAACTGCCGGCCGAATTCCCGCAAGCGGCCAACGTCCACCTGTCGGCCGTCGAGCACGGCCACGGCATCGTGTTCCTGCACGCGGTCAACGAAGGCCCGGCGAACCAGAGCTACGGCCTGCAGGTCGCGCAGCTCGCGGGCGTTCCGGCGCCGGTGATCCGCGCCGCACGCAAGCACCTCGCGTATCTCGAACAGCAGTCGGCAACGCAGCACACGCCGCAACTCGACCTGTTCAGCGCGCCGCCGGCGGCCGTCGACGATCTCGAATGCGCGGACGCGCCGGCGCCTGCCGACACGCCGCATCCGGCGCTCGAGAAACTGCGCGACATCGATCCCGACGACCTCAAGCCGCGAGAGGCGCTCGACCTGCTGTACGAACTGCGCACGCTGGTCCGTTCGCACGATGCCGACGGGCACGCGTAAGCGCATCCCGTGCGGCCTGCGGGCCCGCGCCGCTACCGCGCTCGTCGCGGCGGCGCTCGCGCTCGCGCAGGCCGACGCACGGGCCGCGCCGCCGAAGCAGCGCACCGCCGCGCCCTACTCGTTCGCGGTCGTGTCGGGCGTGATGAACGTGCCCGCGGACGAACCGGCCGCCCAGCGGCTGCTCGATTCGATCGCGCGCGAGCGCAACCTCGCGTTCGTCGTCTATGCGGGCGACCTCAAAGGCTCGAAGGAAGCGTGCCGCGATGCGCTGTATTCGCAGCGCGGCGCGATCCTGGACGCGGCACGTGTGCCGCTCGTGTTCATCCCCGGCCACGACGACTGGGCGACGTGCAACACCACGGCCGGCGGCGGCTACGATCCGGTCGAGCGGCTCGACTTCCTGCGACAGACGCTGCTCGCCGATTCCGCGCTGCCCGATCCCGGCGCGCTGCAGATCACGCGGGAGAGCGAAGTCGCACGGTTCCGGCCGTATCGCGAAAACGTCCGCTGGATGCGCGACGATATCGTCTATGTCGCGCTCAACGCGCCTGCGCCGAACAACCACTACCTGACGGCCGGCGGCCGGAACGGGGAATTTGAGGATCGCATCATCGCGAACGGCTTCTGGATCGATCACGCGGCCGAATACGCGAAGCGCCGCGAGGCGCGCGCGATCGTGGTGATTTTCGAGGGCGATCCGCAATTCGAACGCTACGAACGCGCGGAACGCTTTGCGTGGCTGCGTTTCAACCGGCCGCGCGTACGCGACGGCTTCCGTGAGTTGAAACGAACGCTGGTCAAGGCGGCGGCAACGTTCCGCGGCCCGATACTGGTGATGCACGCAAGCGGCGAAGCGCTTGCGAACGGCTTTCAGATCGATCGCCCGTTGCGTAACGACGACGGTGAACTGGTAGGAAACGTGACACGCGTCGCGATCGGACCGCGCCATCCGGCAAATCAGTGGGTCAAGGTGAGCGTGTCGCCGGCACGACAGACAATCTTCAACGTCAGCCTGCAGGATGTACCGAAGAACCTGCCGGTGCCGCCCGCGCTGCCGCTCGTGCCGCACGACGACGTCCCGCTGCCGCAGATGCCGGAAATCCCCGCGTTGCCGGCGCTGCCCGACTCATCGTCGGTCGCGCCGCCACTGCAGGGCGACGGCGCCGCACCGGGCGCCGCATCGTGGCCGGCCCCCGTTCCGGGGCCGGCGCCCGCCCTGCCCGCGAGCTCAGTGCAGGGTACGCCCTGACGGTGCTTCGCCGTCTTCGTCTTCATCCTCGTCGACGATCTCGAGCCCTTCCGCGCCGTGCGCGTGCTCATGCTCGATTTCGTCTTCGGTGGCTTCGCGAACGTCCTTCACGGTGAGCGCGAAACGCAGCGCCATGCCGGCCAGCGGGTGGTTGCCGTCGAGCACGACCTTGTCTTCGGCGATGTCGGTGACCGTGTAGATCAGCGAATCGACTTCCTCGTCGCCGTCTTCCGGCGTGCCTTCGAATTGCATGCCCACTTCGAGCGGCTCGGGAAAACGATCGCGCGGCTCGATCTTCACGAGTTCGGGATCGTAGTCGCCGAACGCGTCCTGCGGCTCGAGCTGAACCTGCGCCTGGTAGCCCGGCTCATGGCCGTCGAGCTGTTCCTCGATCTTGGGGAACGTGCCATCATAGCCGCCGTGCAGATAGACCATCGGCTCGTCGCTTTCCTCGATCAGATTGCCCTGTGCATCCGACAGCTTGTAAGTGACCGACACGACGGTGTTTTTTGCGATTTTCATCCAATTCTCCCAAATACAAGTCTCATTATACGATGCGCAACCGGTCTCAAGCCGAACCGCGGGATGCCGCCGCCGCCGCGCTCGGCGCGCCGCCACCCGATCTTCCCACACCGCTGCTCGGCGGTCTTACGCCGGCGCAATTCATGCGCGGCTACTGGCAGAAAAAGCCGCTGCTGATCCGTCAGGCGATTCCCGGCGTCGCGTCGCCGGTCTCGCGCGACGCGCTGTTCGAACTCGCAGCGGACTATGACGCGGAATCGCGGCTGATCACCCATTTTCGTAACAAGTGGCAACTCGCGCACGGCCCGTTCGAGCCCGGCTCGCTGCCCGCCGTCACACGCAAGGCCTGGACCCTGCTGGTACAGGGGCTCGACCTGCACGTCGACGCGGCACGGGCGCTGCTCGACCGCTTCCGCTTCATCCCCGACGCGCGCCTCGACGACCTGATGATCTCGTATGCAACGGACGGCGGCGGCGTCGGCCCGCACTTCGACTCGTATGACGTATTCCTGCTGCAGGTCGAAGGCCGGCGCCGCTGGCGCGTCGGCGCGCAGAAGGACCTGTCGCTGCAGCCGGACGTGCCGCTGAAGATCCTCGAGAACTTCGAGCCGAGCGACGAATGGGTGCTGGAGCCGGGCGACATGCTGTACCTGCCGCCGCACATCGCGCACGACGGCGTCGCCGAAGGCGAGTGCATGACCTGCTCGATCGGCTTCCGGGCTCCGTCCGCCGGTGAACTCGGCGCCCAGTTCCTGTACTATCTCGCGGAGCGCGGCGGCCTGCGCGACGGGTGCGGCGACGATCTCTACCGCGATCCGAAGCAGCCGGCCGTCGATACGCCCGCGCAGTTGCCTCCGGCCATGGTCGAACGCGTCGCCGAGATCGTCGACGCCATCCGCTGGCGCAAGCGCGACGTCGCCGAATTCCTCGGCTGCTACCTGAGCGAGCCCAAGCCGAACGTCGTGTTCGACCCGCCCGCGCGTCCGCTGTCCGAGGCGGCCTTCGTCACACAGGCGTCACGACGTGGTGTATCTCTCGACAGAAAGGCCGCATTGATGTATAACGCGCGCTCGTACTTCATTAATGGCGAGGAGGGACCGCTCGAGCAAGCCGAAGAATGGCTGCCCGAACTGGCCAATCAACGCCATATGGAGGCGAAACGGTTTGTAACACTATCCCGGGCTCCCTCGATGACAGCTTTGTTGCACGAGTGGTATCGTGCGGGCTGGATACGGGTCGGTAACCGGGATTAGTGTGAGTCGCCCCGTATGCCCGTACGGATCAAATTCTGTATGGGAAAGACAACGTATTGACCCCGCATTTGTCGACGGTCGATAGGAAAGTGCATATAATTTCCGCCCAAGCCGTAGGGAAGATTCACGCTCTAGAAGTGCATCTCCACCAGCGGCCCAGGTCGGTGTTGGAGCACATTACCGGTATTGTTTCGCGCTGTTGCTTACCTTTAACCATAAAAGGACGTGATCATGAAGAAATCCCTCCTCGTAGCTTCCCTGTTGGCTGCTGTTGCACTGGCTGCTTGCAACAAGAGCGCTGATCAAGCTGCTTCGTCGGCTGCAAGCGACGCAGCTGCTGCTGCTTCGTCGGCTGCTTCGGCAGTTGCTGGTGCTGCGAGCGACGCAGCTGCTGCTGCTTCGTCGGCAACGGCTGCTGCGAGCGATGCTGCTGCTGCAGTGGCGTCGGCTGCTTCGGCAGCGACGGCTGCTCCGGCTTCGGGCGCAAGCCAGTAAGCCTCAGCGTCAGCTGAAAAAAAACCGGCCCGAGGGCCGGTTTTTTTGCGTCTGCCGTTTCGTACCGACGGGCCGGCAGTGGCACCGGGCCGCCGCAGCGGCCCCGCCCCGCTCAGCCGAGCATCAGCCAGTCGAAGCCCGCGTCCTGCGTGGCCACGATCACCTCTTCCCCATCCGTCCCCAGTACGCCGCCGAACGCCTGGCGAACCAGCTCCGGCAGGTTGTTCTGCTGACTCAGGTGTGCCGCCACCAGATGCTGGAGGCGACTACGCTCGAGCGACGCCAGGATGTCCGCCGCCGCCGCGTTGCTCAGGTGGCCGTGGTTGCCGCCGATGCGCGCCTTCAGCGACTGCGGATAGCGGCTCGCAGCCAGCATCGCGGTGTCGTGGTTGGATTCGAGCACGAGCGCGTCACAGCCGCTCAGGACGGCCGTGATATGCGGCGTGGCCATCCCGACGTCCGTCAGCACGCCGAGCTTGCGACAGCCATCCATGAAGACGAACTGGAGCGGTTCGCGCGCGTCGTGCGGGACCGTATAGGGCATCACGGCCAGATCGCGTATCGCGGCCGTCTCGTCGCCCCACAGCACGTGCAGGTCGACGTCGGCTTCGTCCGCGCCGACTGCGCGCGCCGTGCCCCAGCTCATGTAGAGCGGCAGCGACGCGCGACGCGCAAGCGTCAGCGCACTGCCGACATGGTCGCTGTGCTCATGGGTGATGAGGATCGCATCGAGATCGTCGGTGCCGAGATTCAATCGGCCGAGCCGGCGCTCGACCTCCTTGGCGGAAAAGCCGCAGTCGAGCAGCACGCGGGTGGTCGTCGTGCCGCTCGAGGCCTCGACGACCAGCGCGTTGCCTTCGCTGCCGCTTCCGAGGCTGGCGAAGCGCACGCGCTCAGTTCAGTTGCGCGTGGAGCAGCGCGATGAGCCGCTGCGCGTCCGACGAGTTGTCGACCTGGCCGTCTGCACCGACCACCGCGACCTGCGTGCCGCCGTTGCCTTGCGCGCGCACGTTGACGAGGTATTCCTTGCCCGGCTTCGCGGCCGACGGGCCGCCGTAGAACAGCTTGCCGAACAGGCCGTCACGCTTGAGCTCTTCCATCGTATTCGCGTAGCGGACGGTGTACACGCCCTTCTCGCGGTCGCGATTGTCGACCGTGAAGTTGGTCCGGTCGAGCGCCAGACCGACGCGCAGCCACGCGCGGTCGAACGACTCGGCCAGTTGCAGCGTCGCCGCGCCGTTGCTCGCGTCGCTGACCTGCGCCGGCGCCGTCGCCGGGCGCGCATCGGTCAGCAGTTGCTTCGCCTGCGCATCGGTCAGGCCGAACTTCTGCATCAGCTTCGACAGGAACACGGCTTCGAGCACCGGGTTGCGCGGACGCTCCTCCCAGCGCGACGACGTGCCGCCCTGCGGGCCGACCATCATTTCCTCCATCGCGCTGTGCGTGATCGAGATGTCGGTATTGCCGTCCGGCGTGCGGTTCACGAGCGTGCGGAAGCGGTCGCGCGTGCCGGACGAGTAGGCGAAATCGATGACCTTGCCGATCGTGCGGCGGAACCAGTCGTCGGGAATGTTCGCGCGGTTTTCGGCCCAGTCGGTGGCCATGATGCCCGTCGACGGCGCGTCGGTCTTCAGCGAGAAGCCGTTCTCCTGCCAGAACTCCTTCAGGATCGGCCACAGCTGCTCGGGCGTGCGACCGTCGACGACGAGCCAGCGGTGGTCGCCGTCGCGCTCGATGTGCATCCCGAGCGGATCCTGCGCGCTCGGCATGCCGTCGGTCGCGTTGCCGGCCTGCGTCGCGACCCGCGGCGGCAGCGTGCCGAGCCCCGCATTGGTCGGCGGCGCGACGAACTGCTGGGTGGTCGGCACCGGCTTCAGGTCGCTCGGCACCGCGAGCGGCGGCGCCGAACCGGTGTTCTTGTAGTTGACCCGGTCAGGGGCCAGATAGTCGTTCAGCGTATCGCAGCCGGCGAGCGCGCCCAGCGCCAGCGCCACCACGGACATCTGGATGGCGCGAGAAGAAAAGGCGAAACGTTTCATGAAATCCTTCGTCTTGCTAGAACGCTCGTCAGGAGCGGCGCCGGACGGAGCCGGCCGGTGCGGGTTGATCAGGGTTCGAGCCGGCGGCCGCAGGACGCGGCCGCCCCGGCATCAGGCGAGGACGCCGGCCTCGACGAGGGCCGAACGCACGACATCGTGACAGCGCTCGTCGAGCGCCGTGAGCGGCAGCCGGATACCGCCCTGCATCTTGCCCATCGCCTGCAGCGCCCACTTCACCGGAATCGGGTTCGCCTCGATGAACAGATTCTTGTGCAGCGACAGCAGCTTCATGTGCAGCGCACGGGCCGTCTGCACGTCGCCGGCCAGCGCCGCGCGGCACAGGTCGCTCATCGCGCGCGGCGCGACGTTCGCCGTCACCGAGATGTTGCCGTGGCCGCCGAGCAGCATCAGCGCGATCGCGGTCGGATCGTCGCCGCTGTAGATCGCGAAATGCTTCGGCGCGGCCTTGATCAGGTGGGCGGCGCGGTCGATGTTGCCGGTCGCTTCCTTCACGCCCACGATGCCCGGCACCTGCGCGAGGCGCAGCGTCGTCTCGTGGCCCATGTCCGCGACCGTGCGGCCCGGCACGTTGTACAGGATCACCGGCAGGTCGACCGCTTCGGCGATCGTCTTGAAGTGACGGTACATGCCTTCCTGCGTCGGCTTGTTGTAGTACGGCACGACCTGCAGCGTCGCGTCCGCGCCGACCGCCTTCGCGTGCTTGGTCAGCTCGATCGCCTCGGCGGTCGAATTGCCGCCCGCGCCCGCGATGATCGGGATGCGTTTCGCCGCATGCTCGACCGCCGTGCGGATCATCAGGATGTGCTCTTCGACGTTGAGCGTTGCCGACTCGCCGCTCGTACCGACCACGACCAGCGCATCGGTGCCTTCCGCGATGTGCCAGTCGATCAGTTTGCGAAACGCCGGCAGGTCGAGACTGCCGTCTTCGAGCATCGGGGTGACGATCGCGGGGATGCTGCCGCGGATTTGAATGCCGTCTTGGGTGCCGTTAGCCATGAAACGCGATTGAGATTGTGTACCGGTAAACGTTGAGATTGTAGCGGATTAGCCGGGCAGTTCGTAACGTGGAATTCCCGCCCCCGCCTTCGGGGTCGCGCCCTCGCGCACCGCGCAGAGACGCTGGACGAACGCTTCGCGCGGCGCGGCGACAAACCCGTCCTCGTAGGCCACCACCCGCAGGCGGCCGTGCACGGCGTCCAGCAACTCGCCCGGAGCGAGCAGGAACGCCGGGTTGGACGGTTTGCCGACGGTTTCGTTTCCTTGCGCGAAGGTTTCGTAGATCAGCACGCCGCCCGGCGCCACCGCATCGAGCAGATGGGGCCAGAGCGGACGGTGCAGATAATGGGTGACGATCACGGCCGAAAACCGTTCGCCGGCCGGCAGCGGCCACGGCGCGCCTTCGAGATCGACGTCGCGGGCATCGACGCCCGGCATCGCCCGCAACACGGCCAGCGCCGCCGGGTCGCGGTCGAGTGCGACGACCGGATGCCCGCGCGACGCGAACCAGCGCGCATGGCGGCCGCCGCCCGCGGCGACGTCCAGCACCGCGCCGCCCGCCGGCACGAGCCGCGACCATTGCGCGACCCAGCGCGACGGCTCGGCCTGGGCAACGTGACCGCCCGCGGCGGCAATGACGGATGCGTTCATGCGGCTGGTCAGTTGTACGACAGGCCCATCGCGTCGCGCACGTCGCGCATCGTTTCCGTCGCGTACTTGCGCGCCTTGTCGCAACCGTCCGCCACGATCGCGCGCAACAGCGACGGATCGTCCATGTATTTCTGCGCACGTTCGAGCATCGGCTGCTGCTCGCGCAGGATGCCTTCGACGACCGGCTGCTTGCAGTCGAGGCAGCCGATGCCCGCCGAGCGGCAGCCCTTCTGCACCCAGTCGTGCGTCGCTTCGTCCGTGTAGACCTGGTGCAGCTGCCACACCGGGCACTTGTCGGGGTCGCCCGGATCGGTGCGGCGCACGCGCGCGGGATCGGTCGGCATCGTGCGGACCTTCTTCGTGATCGTGTCGGCGTCTTCGCGCAGGCCGATCGTGTTGCCGTACGACTTGGACATCTTCTGCCCGTCGAGGCCCGGCATCCGCGACGCTTCGGTCAGCAGCGCCTGCGGCTCGACCAGGATGATCTTGCGCGCGCCCTCGAGATAGCCGAACAGGCGCTCGCGGTCGCTCATCGACAGGCTCTGCGATTCCTGCAGCATCGCGCGCGCCTGTTCGAGCGCCTCGTCGTCGCCTTCCTGCTGGTACGCGTTGCGCAGCTCGTGATAGAGCTTCGCGCGCTTGCCGCCGAGCTTCTTCGCGGCATCGAGCGCCTTCTCCTCGAAGCCCGGCTCGCGGCCGTACAGATAGTTGAAGCGGCGCGCGATCTCGCGCGTCATCTCGACGTGCGGCACCTGATCCTCGCCGACCGGCACGAGCGAGCCGCGATACAGCAGGATGTCGGCCGCCATCAGCACCGGGTAGCCAAGGAAGCCGTAGGTCGACAGATCCTTGTCCTTCAGCTTCTCCATCTGCTCCTTGTAGGTCGGCACGCGTTCGAGCCAGCCGAGCGGCGTGCTCATGCCGAGCAGCAGCGCGAGTTCCGCGTGCTCGGGCACCTTGCTCTGGATGAACAGCGTCGCCTGCGCCGGATCGATACCGGACGCGAGCCAGTCGACCAGCACGTCCCACACGTTCTTCTCGATGACCTCGGGCGTCTCGTAATGCGTCGTCAGCGCATGCCAGTCGACGACGCAGAAGAAGCACGGGTACTCGGACTGCAGCTTCACCCAGTTTTTCAGCACGCCGTGGTAATGGCCGAGGTGCAGCGACCCGGTGGGCCGCATGCCGGAGAAAATACGTTCTGGGAACATGATTGTCGTTAGAAAAGCGAGGCGAATGGGGACAGGATGGCGCTCAGGACGGTATAGCCGACGTTGACGAGCGGGCGCAGCCAGAAATTCGTCAGCACGCCCGTCGCGACCAGCGCGAGGACGATGATGAAACCGTACGGCTCGATGCGCGACAGCGCGATCGATTGCTTCGGCGGCAGCAGCGCCGCCAGGATGCGGCCGCCGTCGAGCGGCGGCAGCGGAAACAGGTTCAGCACGCCGAGCACGAGGTTCGCGCTGACGCCAGCAAGCGCCATCCGGGTAAAGAACGGCTCGTCGATGCCGAGCGCGGGCAGCACGAGGCTCACCAGCCCCCAGATCAGCGCCTGCACGAAATTGCAGGCCGGGCCCGCGAGCGATACCCACAGGCTGCCCCAGCGCGGATTGCGCAGGTTGCCAAACGAAACCGGCACCGGTTTCGCATAGCCGAACAGGAACGCGCCGCCCGTCAGGAAATACATCACGAGCGGGATCGCGATCGTGCCGAGCGGATCAATGTGGCGCATCGGATTGAACGACACGCGCCCCATCATGTAGGCGGTGTTGTCGCCGAGCAGGCGGGCGGCGTAGCCGTGCGCGGCCTCGTGCAGCGTGATCGCGAAAATCACGGGCAGCGCATAGACGGCAATGGTCTGTATCAGGGAAGCATCCATATCGCGTTATTGTAACAAGCGCACTCGCGCAAAAATTGGAACGGCCCGCTTACGCGGCCGACAGGCCGAACGGTTCGAGCGCGCCGCGCCCCGCGCGTACGAGTTCGGGCGCGTCGCCGGTCAGGTCGATCACCGTAGACGGCTCGCGCGGGCATGCCCCGCCGTCGATCACCAGGTCGACCACCTTCTCGAGCCGCGTGCGGATTTCCTCGGGATCGTTGAGCGGCTCGTCGTCCGGCGGCAGGATCAGCGTCGTGCCGAGCAGCGGCTGGCCGAGCGACTCCAGCAGCGCGAGCGTGATCGCGTGATCGGGCACGCGCAGCCCGATCGTCTTGCGCGACGGGTGCGACAGCCGGCGCGGCACTTCCTTGGTCGCCTGCAGGATGAAGACGTACGGGCCCGGCGTCACCGACTTGATCTGCCGGTACTGGCGGTTGTCGACCATCGCGAAGTTGGCGAGCTCCGACAGGTCGCGCACGAGCAGCGACAGGTGCTGTTTCTCGTCCAGGCCGCGAATCCGGCGCACCCGCTCGACCGCGTCCTTGTCGTCGAGATGGCATGCGAGCGCATAGCTCGAATCGGTCGGCATCGCGATCACGCCGCCCTTGCTGACGATCTCCACGGCCTGCTTGATCAGGCGCGGCTGCGGATTATCCGGATGAATCCTGAAGAACTGGGACATGGGGTACGTAAAGGGGGGAGAAATCGGATGCGAACGCCCGCGGCAACGCGGGCAGCGGGCCGCCGCCCGGCGTCAGAGCCAGCGCTCCCAGACCGGGGTCAGGTCGGAAGGCAACGGCGGCAGGCTGCCGAGATCGACGCGGCCCTCGCCCGGCGCATGGAAATCGGAGCCGCGCGACGCCTCGAAGCCGAAGCGGCGCGCGACGTCCGCGTATTCGCGGTATTGATCGGGCGTGTGGCTGCCCGTGACGACCTCGATCGCGCGGCCGCCCAGATCGATGAACTCTCCGAAAAATGCGTCGAATTCGACGGGCGTATAGCGGTAGCGGCCCGGATGCGCGACCACGGCCTCGCCGCCGGCCGCCCGTATCCACGCAACCGCGTCGGGCAGCGTCGCCCAGCGATGCGGGACGAACCCGGGCTTGCCGTCGCCGAGCAGGCGGTCGAACACGTCGGACGTCGACTCGGCATGGCCGTTCTCGACCAGAAAGCGCGCGAAATGCGTCCGCGAGATCAGGTCGGGATTCGACACGTATTTCAGCGCGCCTTCGTACGCGCCGGGAATGCCGAGCGTGGCGAGCTGCGCGCCGATCGCCAGCGCGCGCGCCGCACGGCCATGGCGCGTGCGGTACAGGCCGTCGACGAGCGCGGGGTTCGCGGGATCGACGTTCAGGCCGACGATATGCACGGTGCGCGACGCCCACGTGACGGAAATCTCGACGCCGCTCACGTAGCGCATGCCGAGCGCCTCGGCCTCGCTGCGCGCCGCCGCCTGGCCGCCGATTTCGTCGTGGTCGGTCAGCGCCCACAGGGTCACGCCGCCGGCATGAGCGCGGCGCGCGACGTCGGCAGGCGACAGCAACCCGTCGGAAACATTCGAATGGCAGTGGAGATCAGCGTTCATTGTCGGCATGGCAGGTAAGGCTTCATTCTACTGCAACGCGGCAACGCGCCGCCCGCCCTGCCGCCGCCGCCACGCATCTACGCGCAGAACGCCTCGATCAGCGCCGCGATCTGTTCGGGCTGGTCGTGATGCACCATGTGGCCGGCATCCTCGACGAGTTTCTCGCGCCAGTCGGGGAACGCGCCGAAACGCGCCTTGAATTCCGGCAGCGGAATATCGCCGGCGATGTGCGCGAGCGTGGGCGAATTGACCGCCTCGACGTGCAGCACCTTCGCGCGCACCTGGGACCAGGTCGCCATCACTTCGTCGAGGCGATAAAGCAACGGGCCGGGCATCTTGTGCGCCGGGTCGGCCAGCAGGTGATAGAGGCCGTCGTCGCCGCGCTTCGACCAATGCTCGGCGAGGAACGCGGCGCGACGCGGATCGAGCCGCGGATTGGTCCGGGTCAGGCGCGCCGCCACTTCGTCGAGCGATGCGTAAGGACGCAGCGCGGGCGGCTCGCGCAACTCGTCCAGCCAGCCGCGCAGCCGGCGCGGCGCCTGTTCGGCCCGCGCGGGCGCGAGCCCGAAACCTTCGAGATCGACCACGCGCCGCACCCGCTCCGGTCGCGCGCCGGCATACAGGCATGCGACGTTCGCCCCCATGCTGTGCCCGACCAGATTGACTTCGCCGGTCGGCGCATAGTGGTCGACGAGCGCATCGAGATCGCTGAGGTATTCGTGGAACCAGTAGTGGCCGCCGCCCTGCCGTGCGACCGGCCAGTCGGACAGCCCAAAGCCGCGCGCATCGGGCGCGATCACCTGCCAGTCGCCCGCGAGCGCATCGACGACGAACTGGAACGACGCGGCGACGTCCATCCAGCCATGCAGCATGAACAGCGTCGGCGCATCGGGGCGGCCCCAGCGCCGGACATGCAGCTGGACGCCGCGCACCGTGACGAAATCGGAAACAGAACTCGAGGCACTCATTGCAGTCGCCAAAAAAAGAATGATCGTTCGATTATAGCGACGACGCCGTCGCTCCGGCGGCCGGCAGTCGAGGCGCCGCTCTAGCGGCCAGCCCGGGCGCGGGCCCTCCGGGAAGCGCCGTCTGCCGAAAACGGGCTCGCCGACACATGGCACCGCCCGGGCACGGGCCGGCTACCGCGCCGTACCCTCGTCCGCCCTGTCCTGCGCAGCCAGCTCGTCGAGTTCGGCCTGCTCGAATCCCGCATCGCGACGCGCATCGAAATTGAACGGGCCGCGCAGCCGCGGCGCATGGTATTGCTCGGCGAGCTGCCGATAGGTCGGCACGGGATCGCGGCCGGCCGCGTCGCACAGATGCCGGAACCAGCGGTTGCCGATCGCGACATGGCCGATTTCGTCGCGCAGGATCACGTCGAGAATCGCGGCCGATGCATCGTCGCCCGCCTGCAGGAGGCGCGCGCGGATCGGCGGCGACGCATCGAGCCCGCGGGCCTCGAGCGTGCGCGGCACGAGTGCCATCCGGGCGAGCACGTCGTCCTTGGTCCGCTCGCACATCTCCCACAGCCCGTTGTGCGCCGGAAAGTCGCCGTACGCATGCCCGAAGGCCGCGAGCCGCTCGGACAATAGCGTGAAGTGATAGGCCTCCTCCGCGGCGACCTTCAGCCAGTCGGCATAGAACGCGTCCGGCAGGCCCGTGAAGCGCCAGACCGCGTCGAGCGCGAGGTTGATCGCATTGAACTCGATATGGGCGAGCGCGTGCAGCAGCACGGCGCGCCCCGCCGGCGAACGCATGCTGCGCCGCTCGAGCTGGCGCGGCTCGACGAGCGGCGGGCGGGCCGGACGCCCGGGCAGGTCGGCCGGCTCGGACAGCTCGAGCGACGGCGCGATCGCGGCCTGTCCGGCCAGCAGCGCGTCGTACAGCGCACGCACCTGCACGGCCTTGGCCGCAGGTTCGGCGGCACGCAGCGCGTCGAGCGCCACGCGGCGCACGCAGGCCGGCGCGCGGCCGGAAATAGAAGACGCCAGACTCATGAACGGGACACCCTGCGTACGCGGCGCGGGAGCGCACGCACGCGACGGTTTACAATAAGCGTTTGTTCCGCGGCGCCGCAATGCGCCGGGCAAACCGGACGCGCCATTCTACCGGCGCCCATCATCGAAGAGACAAGGAGACTCCGTGACGATCTACAAGCTGGGCGATACGGCCCCGACGATCCACGAAAGCGTATTCGTCGCCGATACGGCGGCCATCATCGGCAAGGTCGTGCTCGAGGAGAACGCGAGCGTCTGGTTCGGCGCGACGATTCGCGGCGACAACGAGACGATCTCGGTCGGCGCCGGCAGCAACGTCCAGGAAGGCGCGGTACTGCACACGGACCCCGGTTTTCCGCTGACGATTGCCGGGAACGTGACGATCGGGCACCAGGCGATGCTGCATGGCTGCACGATCGGCGAAGGTTCGCTGATCGGGATTCAGGCGGTGGTCTTGAATGGAGCGGTCATCGGCCGCAACTGTCTGGTTGGCGCCGGCGCGGTCGTGACGGAAGGCAAGACGTTCCCGGACAACTCGCTGATTCTCGGCGCACCGGCGAAGGTCGTGCGCGAGCTGTCGGCCGACGACATCGCGCGGCTGCGCACGAACGCAAAGACGTATGTCGAGCGGCGCGCGCATTTCAAGGAGCAACTCGTGCGGATCGGGTGATTCGCGCGGATTTCAAGGAAGAAGAGTGAGCGACCAGTTACAGAAATTCATGTTCAATGCGGCGCCCGTGCGCGGCGAGATCGTTTCGCTGCGCAACACGTGGCAGGAAGTGCTCACCCGGCGCGACTACCCGGCCCCCGTGCGCACCGTGCTCGGCGAGATGATGGCCGCGTGCGCGCTGCTGTCCGCGAACCTGAAATTCCACGGCACCCTGATCATGCAGATCTTCGGCGACGGGCCGGTCCAGATGCTGGTCGTCCAGTGCAGTTCGGACCTGTCGATGCGTGCCACCGCGAAGTTCTCGGGCGAAGTGGCGCCGACGACCGGCGACGACCAGGAGAAGTCGCCGTGGGACGACACGGACTTCGCGTCGCTCGTCAACGCGAGCGGCCACGGCCGTTGCGTGATCACGCTCGACCCGGCCGACAAGCTGCCGGGCCAGCAGCCGTACCAGGGCATCGTGCCGCTGAACGGCGTCGACGGCCCGCTCGAATCGGTGTCGCAGGTGCTCGAGCACTACATGCACCACTCGGAGCAGCTCGACACGCGCCTGTGGCTCGCCGCCGATCGCGACCGCGCGGTCGGCATGCTGCTGCAGAAGCTGCCGGGCGACGGCGGCATCGTGCCGCGCCATGCCGAAACCGATGCCGATACGTGGGAGCGCGTCTGCACGCTCGGCGGCACGCTGTCCGCGCAGGAACTGCTCGAGGTCGAACCGGAAGTCGTGTTCCGCCGGCTGTTCTGGCAGGAGAACGTGCAGCACTTCGAGCCGGCCGACACGCGCTTCCAGTGCTCGTGCTCGCGTGAGAAAGTCGGCGCGATGCTGCGCATGCTGGGCCGCGAAGAAGTCGACAGCGTGATCGTCGAGCGCGGTCACGTCGAGATTCATTGCGAGTTCTGCAACCAGCGCTACGAATTCGATCCGGTCGACGTTGCACAGCTGTTCGCGGCGCCCGGCGTCGAAACCGGCATCGCGCCGGCAACCGACCAGCGTCACTGAGCCGCGCGCCCGCTGCCCGCCATCCGGGCAGGGGCGCATAATGACGCACGAGCGCCGCACGCACGGCGCCGGAGGCCCGGCCTTCGGCGCCGGCCGCTTCCCGCGATCGGCGCACTGCTGGAGAACCTCATGAATCGCCCGTTTCGCACCCTCGTCCTGACGAGCATCGCCGCCGGCACGCTCGCGCTGGCCGGCTGCGCGGTACCGCCGCCGACGTCCACGATCCTGAGCCGCCTGCCCGAACCGGGCGCATCGGGCAACCAGCCGCCCACGCTGTCGAGCGCCGAACGCAAGCGCTACGACGAGATCGACCAGCAGGTCCTGCGCGAACAGAACAGCGCGATCGCAGCCGAGGCGGCCGCGCGCGCGTGGGCCAGCTACTCGCCTCCGCCCGTGGCGGTGTACGGCGGGTATTACGGCGGATGGGGCAATCGCTGGGGAACCGGGATCAGCTACGGCTATCCGGGCTGGTGGTGGTGAGCGGACATCGCCTGATCGATTGATAACCGGCAGGAAATAAAAAAGCGCGGCATTTCCCGCGCTTTTTCAATGGATTCGACGTATCGCGATCAGTGATGCGCCGTCTTGCCCTTGTCGCCGCCATGATGCCGCGACGGCTTCGCGATCGATTGCGGATTCGGCACGACACGCACCGGCGCCGCAGATACGGCGCCGCGCGTCGACGTGTTCGACGGCGTGTTGTTCAGCGGCGCGGCCGGCGCATTCGGCGACACGAACTGCACGAATACTTCGCCGTCCTTCACCATGCCCATCTCGTAGCGCGCACGCTCCTCGATAGCCGCAGTGCCGCTCTGCAGATCCTGCACTTCGCCGGCGGTGCGCTCGTTGCGCAGCTTCTCGTCCGCATTCTTCTGAAGCTGATCGTCGAGCTGCTGACGCAATTCATGCACCCGCAGCCAGCCGCCGTGTCCCCACCATAGGGGGTACTGAATGAGCGCCAGCAAGGCAATCAGGACGACAGTGACAAGCCGCATGTAAGAAACGCAGATATAAGAAGCGCCGCTCCACGCACGGGCGCAGAGCGGCGTCGATATGACGAACCCGATAGTAGCGCGTTAGCGCAGGTTATAGAAAGCCGATTTACCCGGGTAGCTCGCGATGTCGCCGAGATCTTCCTCGATGCGCAGCAGCTGGTTGTACTTCGAGATGCGGTCGCTGCGCGACAGCGAACCCGTCTTGATCTGGCCGGCATTCAGGCCGACCGCGATGTCCGCGATCGTCGAATCTTCCGTTTCGCCCGAGCGGTGCGAGATCACGGCCGTGTAGCCCGCGCGCTTCGCCATTTCGATCGCCGCGAACGTTTCGGTCAGCGTACCGATCTGGTTGATCTTGATGAGGATCGAGTTCGCGATGCCCTTCTCGATGCCTTCCTTCAGGATGCGCGTGTTCGTGACGAACAGGTCGTCGCCGACCAGCTGCACCTTCTTGCCGAGGCGGTCAGTCAGCAGCTTCCAGCCTTCCCAGTCGCTCTCGTGCATGCCGTCCTCGATCGACACGATCGGGAACTTGTCGGCGAGCGTCGCGAGGTAGTCGGTGAATTCGGCCGACGACAGTTGCAGGCCTTCGCCCGCGAGCTGGTACTTGCCGTCGTGGTAGAACTCGGATGCCGCGCAGTCGAGCGCGAGCAGCACGTCTTCGCCCGCACGGTAGCCTGCCTTCTCGATGGCTTGCAGGATCGTCGACAGGCACTCGTCGTTGCTGCCGAAGTTCGGCGCGAAGCCGCCTTCGTCACCGACTGCCGTGCTCATGCCGCGGTCGCTCAGGATCTTCTTCAGTGCGTGGAACACTTCCGCGCCGCAACGCAGGGCTTCACGGAACGTCGGCTGGCTGACCGGGACGATCATGAATTCCTGGATGTCCAGGCTGTTGTTCGCGTGTGCGCCGCCGTTGACGATGTTCATCATCGGCACCGGCAGTTGCATCGCGCCCGAACCGCCGAAGTAGCGGTACAGCGGCAGGCCGGCCTCTTCGGCGGCAGCCTTCGCGACGGCCATCGACACGGCCAGCATCGCGTTCGCGCCGAGGCGCGACTTGTTGTCGGTGCCGTCCAGCTCGAGCAGCGTCTTGTCGAGGAACGCCTGTTCCGACGCGTCGAGGCCCATGATGGCTTCGGAGATCTCGGTGTTGATGTGTTCGACTGCCTTCAGCACGCCCTTGCCGTTGTAGCGGCCGGCTTCGCCGTCGCGCAGCTCGATCGCTTCACGCGAACCGGTGGACGCGCCCGACGGTACCGCCGCGCGGCCCATCGTGCCCGATTCGAGCAGCACGTCGCATTCGACGGTGGGGTTGCCGCGCGAATCCAGAATCTCGCGGCCGATGATATCTACGATTGCACTCATGGGTTTCCTCTGAGAATGACGATGGATTCTTAAAACTGCGACGGCGCGCGCGCCCGAACCGCTTTCGCTACTGACGCGCGAAGCCGTCGCAAGGTTCATTCGATCTTTAATTGAAATCGTTTTCCAGGAACGGATTGCGCTTCACCGCCTGGTCGAGCGTGACGAGTGTCTCCAGCAGCGCGCCCATCCAGTTCAGCGGCACAGCGTTCGGGCCGTCCGACTTGGCCTCGGCCGGATTCGGGTGCGTTTCCATGAACAGGCCCGCGACGCCCGTCGCGACCGCCGCCCGCGCCAGCACCGGCACGAATTCGCGCTGGCCGCCCGAACTCGTGCCCTGCCCGCCCGGCAACTGCACCGAGTGGGTCGCATCGAACACGACCGGCGCGTTCGTCTCGCGCATGATCGCAAGCGAGCGCATGTCGGACACGAGGTTGTTGTAGCCGAACGAGACGCCGCGCTCGCACGCCATGAAGCGGTCGTCGGACAGACCCGCTTCACGTGCCGCGTCGCGCGCCTTGTCGATCACGTTCTTCATGTCGTGCGGCGCGAGGAACTGGCCCTTCTTGATGTTCACCGGCTTGCCCGAGCGTGCGCACGCGTGGATGAAATCGGTCTGGCGGCACAGGAACGCCGGCGTCTGCAACACGTCGACGACCGACGCGACCTGCTCGATCTCCTCGATCGAATGCACGTCGGTCAGCACCGGCAGGCCGAGCTGGCGCTTCACTTCGGACAGGATTCGCAGACCCTCGTCCATTCCGAGGCCGCGAAACGACTTGCCCGAGCTGCGGTTCGCCTTGTCGTAGGACGACTTGTAGATGAACGGCACGTTCAGCTTCGCGCAGATCTCCTTCAGGCGGCCCGCCGTGTCGATCGTCATTTGCTCCGATTCGACGACGCAGGTACCCGCGATCAGGAAGAAAGGCTTGTCGAGACCGACCTCGAAATCGCACAGCTTCATGCTTGCACTCCGCGCGCTTGCTTGTTGGCCAGCGCGGCTTCGACGAACGACTTGAAGAGGGGGTGGCCGTCGCGCGGCGTCGACGTGAATTCCGGGTGGAACTGGACGCCGACGAACCACGGGTGCATCGAACGCGGCAGTTCCATCATTTCCGGCAGATCCTCGCTCGGGGTACGGGCGCTGATGATAAGGCCGCCGGCTTCGAGCTGGGGCACGAAGCGGTTATTGACTTCATAACGGTGGCGATGACGTTCGTTCACGTCCTTGCCATAGATTTCTTCCGCCATCGTGCCGGGCTTGATCGGGCAGCGCTGCGAGCCGAGGCGCATCGTGCCGCCGAGATCGGATTCCTCGGTGCGCGTCTCGACCTTGCCTTCGCGGTCGTGCCACTCGGTGATCAGCGCAACCACGCGCTCCGGCGTATCCGGATCGAATTCCGTGCTGTTTGCCTGCTTCATGCCGACGACGTCGCGCGCGAACTCGATCACCGCGAGCTGCATGCCGAGGCAGATGCCGAGATACGGCACCTTCGCCTCGCGTGCATAGCGGATCGCCGCGATCTTGCCTTCCGTGCCGCGACGGCCGAACCCGCCCGGCACCAGCACCGCGTCGAGGTGCTTCAGGCTGTCGACGCCGTTCGCCTCGATCTCTTCCGAGTCGATGTACTCGATGTTGACCTTGGTCGACGTGTGCAGCGATGCGTGGCGCAGCGCCTCGATCAGCGACTTGTACGACTCGGTCAGGTCGACGTACTTGCCGACCATGCCGATCGTCACTTCGTGCTTCGGGTTCTCGAGCTTCTCGACGAGCTCCGACCACATGGTCAGGTCGGCGTCCTTCGGCGACAGCTTCAGTTCCTCGCAGATGATGCGATCGAGGCCCTGGTCGTGCAGCATCTGCGGGATCTTGTAGATGCTGTCGGCGTCCCACACCGAGATCACGGCGTCTTCCGGCACGTTCGAGAACATCGAGATCTTCTTCGACTCGTCGTCCGGGATGCGGCGGTCCGCACGGCACAGCAGCACGTGCGGCAGGATGCCGATCTCGCGCAGCTTCTGCACGCTGTGCTGGGTCGGCTTCGTCTTCAGCTCGCCGGCCGTCGCGACGTACGGCACGAGCGTCAGGTGCACGAAGCACGCGCTGTTGCGGCCGAGGCGCAGGCTCATCTGGCGTGCGGCCTCGAGGAACGGCAGCGATTCGATGTCGCCGACCGTGCCGCCGATCTCGACGATCGCGACATCCGGCTCGCCGCAGGTGGCCGACGCGGCCCCGCGCTCGATGAACGCCTGGATTTCGTTCGTGATGTGCGGAATGACCTGCACCGTCTTGCCGAGATAGTCGCCGCGGCGTTCCTTGCGGATCACCGATTCGTAGATCTGGCCGGTCGTGAAGTTGTTGGCCTTGCGCATCTTCGTGCTGATGAAGCGCTCATAGTGGCCGAGGTCGAGGTCGGTCTCCGCTCCGTCTTCCGTCACGAACACTTCGCCGTGCTGGAACGGGCTCATCGTGCCGGGGTCGACGTTGATGTAGGGATCGAGTTTGAGGAGGGTGACTTTCAGACCGCGCGATTCGAGGATCGCGGCGAGGGAAGCGGCGGCAATACCCTTGCCAAGGGAAGAAACTACGCCGCCGGTGACGAAAACATATTTGGTCATCGCTGGATGCTCGCGGGAAAAACGGATTATACCGTAAAGCCCGCCCTTCTCTCAGCAATTGACTCGATGATCGCGCCCTTTCCCACCGGCTCGCGCCGGCGCGACATGGCGCCGCGAGGCCGCCGGCCGGTCGGCGCAACCGGGCGCCGGACCGCGCGTCACGCGCGCTTCGCGAGCGGGGCGCCGCCCTGCGACGCGTCGCCCTCCGCCGCCTTCAGCGAATTCAGCATCCGCTGCAGCGCGCGGGCGGTCTCGAGCGGCCTCTCCATCGGAAACAGGTGACTGCCCTCCAGCCATTCGACGCGGCCGCGCGCCGCGCGGCGGGTCGCATCGAGCCCGACCTGGCGCACCTCGCGCGAACGCGTGCCGGCGAGAAAGCCGAGCGGCACCGGCGCGCCGTGCGCGAGCCGCGGGCCGAGCGTGTGCGGCAGCGTCCGGTAGATCAGGTATTCGACCTGACGGTCGAACGCGAGCGCCCGCTCGCCGTCGGCGCCGGCCTGCGGGATCCCGTAGTCGATGTAGTCGGCCAGCATGCGTTCGTCCCAGCGCGCGAACGCGGGTTTCTCGCGGAAATGTCGCCAGACCTCGTCGCGGCTCACCCAGCGCGTGCGCCGGTTGCGCGTTGCGGCGGCCGGCGACAGCCGCTCGTCGAGCCCCGCCCACTGGCTCGCGCGCAATGCGCCCGCGCGCCAGCCCGCAATGATCGGCGAATCGATCATCACGACGCCGCGCACCCATTGCGGCTTCTTCAACGCAGCCATCAGCGACAGGTAGCCGCCGAGCGAATGGCCGACGAGCCAGACCGGACGCTCGTAGCGGCTGCCGATGTCGTCGAGCAGTTGCTCGACGAGATGCGGCCAGTCGCGCGTCACCGGGTAGCGGCGGTCGTGGCCGATCCGTTCGATGTAGCGCAGCTCGTAATCGTCGGCCAGTTCGGCGAAGATCGTCCGGTACGTCGACGCCGGAAAGCCGTTCGCATGCGAGAAGTGGAGGATGTCCTTCAAACGCCGATGTCTCCTTTTTCTGCCGGGCCCTTGCCGCGGCGTCGTGCCGGTCCCGGGCATGTCTTCCTGATACGCCGGCCCTTGCCGCGATCATCGATCCATCCAGTACCTTCGCCGGGCGTCACGATGGCGCTCGAAGGCGAACCCGCCGCCGTCCGGCGCGACGTCGAACCGCACGGCGCCGTCGCGATCGGTGCGCGGGAGCGGAATCCCGCGCGCCTCGTAGCGTGCGAGGACCGTCCGGTGCGGATGTCCGAAACGATTGCGATAGCCTACAGGAAATACCGCGACGCGCGGCCCGACCGAATCGAGGAAAGGCTCGACCGACGACGTGCGGCTGCCGTGGTGCGGAACGACCAGGATCTGCGCGGCCAGCGCGCCGCGCGCCGTGTGCACGAGCTGGCGCTCGGCGCGCGCCTCGATATCGCCCGTCAGCAGCGCGGACGTGCCGCCCGCGTCGATGCGCAGCACGCACGACTGCCCGTTCGACGCGCCAATGCCCGGGCCGCCGGGCGGCCACAGCATCGTGAAGACGACGCCGTCCCAGGTCCAGCGCTGCCCGGCCGCGCACGGCAGCCGGTCGGCGACGCCGGCGGCCGCCGCATCGCGCCACAGGCGGCTGTCTCGCGCGATACCGGCCAGCAGCTGGCGCACGTCGACCGCCGCGTAGACGGCCGCCGCACCGCCGGCGTGATCGGCGTCCGCGTGACTAAGCACGAGCGAATCGAGCGCCGCGATGCCGCGCGAGCGCAGCGCCGGCGCGACGATCCGCGCGCCGGCGTGGGTCGACTCCGCGCCCGGCCCGGCATCGAACAGCAAGGCCCGGCGTGTGGTCTCCACCAGCACCGACGCCCCCTGCCCGACGTCGAGCACGGTCAGCCGGAAACCGCCCGGCGGCGGCGTATCGGCGGCCGGCGCGACGAGCGGCAGCCACGTGAGCGGCGCCGCCCAGCGCAACGGCCAGCCCCGCGGCATCAGCGCCCATGCGACACCCATGCACGCAAGCACCACCACCGGCCAGTCGGGCATGCGCAGCCGGAACACGCCGGCCGGCCAGTCGGCGAGATAGCCGAGCAGCGCCATCATCGGTTCGAGCGCCTCATGCGCGAGCCGGAACGCATGCGCATCGAGCGGCGCGGGCAGCGCGATGCCGGCCAGTACGACCGGCGTCACGACCGCGCTCACCCACGGAATCGCAAACGCATTGCCGAACGGGCCCGACAGCGAAACCTGCGCGAACCAGGCCGCCGTCAACGGTGCGAGGCCGATCGTCACCGCGTACTGCACGCGCGAGGCCTCGGCGATCCGGCGTGCGGCACGCGCGCCCCATGCGCGCCAGCGGCCCGGACGGGTCGCGACGCCGCTTTCCCCATCGCCCTCCCCGCCTTCCGCGTCGGCCTCGCGCGCCGCATGCCAGCCGGCAGCGGCCAGCAGGATCAGCGCGACCGCCCCGAACGACAGCCAGAACCCCGCCGACAGCACGGCCCACGGATCGGCGAGCAGCACGCCGCCGAGTGCCGCGCACAGCACCGCGGACGTCGGCACGCTGCGCCCGGCCAGATAGGCGATGCCGCCGGCCGCGATCATCCACCAGGCGCGCTGCGCCGGCACGTTGAAGCCGGCAAGCGCGGCATAGCCAGCCGCGGCCACCAGTGCGGCAAGCGACGCGGCATACGGCGCCGGGAACACAAGCGCCGCGGCACGCCCGCGCCAGCGCAGGCGGCGCCAGATCATCGACGCGAGCCCGCCCGCGATCGCGCCGACGAGTCCGACATGCAGGCCCGAGATCGCAACCAGATGGCTCGTGCCCGTATTGCGCAGCACGCGCCAGTCGTCGCCGCCGATGCCCGACTGATCGCCGATCGCGAGTGCGGAGACGATGCCGCGATGGTCGGCGTCGCTACCGAGGGCTTCGTCGATGCGGGCCCGCAGCGCGTCGCGCAGCCGATCGATCGTCGCCCGCCACCCCGATGCACGCGCATCGAGCAATGCCGACCGCCCGGGTGCGACGACATAGCCGATCGCGCGAATGCCCGCGGAGAGCCATGCCGCTTCGCTGTCGCGCACGCCGGGATTGGCCTCGGCGTGCGGGCGCTTCAGGCGCACGACGAAACGCCAGCGCTGCGCGGCGCGCAGATCGGGCAGCGCATCGCGGGACGCGGCGCCATACGTGCGCCACGACAGCCGGATCAACGGCGGAAAGCGGGCCAGCCCGGCATCGTTCGACTCGACCGCGAACAGCAGCCGCACGCCCGTCCCGTCGACGACCGGCAGCCCCCGGACCACGCCGGTGACGACGATGTCACGCCCTTCCCATTGCGCAGGCAGGCTGTCGCCCAGCCGCCATTCGGCGCGCACGGCCGCATAGCCGAATCCCGCGACGCAAGCCGCGAGCACACACGCCGTCCACCCGAGCGCGACGGTCGCACGCGTGCGCCGCCCCATGCACCACGCGCCCAGCACCGCGCAGCCCGCGAGCGCGGCCGCCCCGATCATCCATGCGCGCGCACCCGGCAACGCCGGCTGCCGCTGCAGCACGACCACGCCGAGCGCGAACGCGATCCACCACACGCGCATCGCGCCTCCTCGTCGACCGGGCGCCGCGACGACACAGGCGGCGCCTTCCGGCAACGATTATGCGGACGAAAGTGCGAGTCGCGGCAACGCGGCGAGCGCGTTGGCCGAAGTGCATAGGGACAGCGCGGGAGCGTCGAGCCCGCGCAGTTCGGCGAGCACGTCGCCGATGCGCGGCACCTGGTCGGGCGTGTTGCGGGATCGGTACGCCCATTCGGGCGCGATGTCGGGCGCATCCGTCTCGACGACGATCGCCTCGAGCGGCAGTTGCGCCGCGAGCCGGCGGATCTGCAACGCGCGCGTGAAGGTCACGTTGCCGCCGAAACCGAGGCGCAGTCCCTGCGCGAGATACGCGTCGGCCTGCTGGAAACTGCCGTTGAACGCATGCGCGATGCCGCTTCGCACGCCGAAGCGGCGCAGCCCGGCCAGCACGCGGTCCTGCGACTTGCGCACGTGGCACAGCACCGGCAGGTCGAATTCGCGCGCCAGCTTGAGCTGCCCCTGGTAAAAGAACTGCTGCCGCGCTTCGTCGAGCCCCGGCACGAAATAGTCGAGGCCGATCTCCCCGATCGCGACGAAGCGGGGATCGTCGAGGCTCGCCTCGATCTCCATGCGCAGCCGGTCGAGATCCTCGTCGCGCGCCCGCGGCGTATACATCGGATGGATGCCCAGCGCGTAGACCGCGCCCGGCGTGCGCTGCGCAAGCTCGCGCACCGTCGTGAAGTTGTCGCGCCCGATGCTCGGGATCACGATGCGCGACACGCCGGCCGCGCGCGCCGCATGCGCGACCGCGTCGCGGTCGGCGTCGAACTCGGCGGCGTCGAGATGGCAGTGCGTATCGATCCACATGGCGGCATTCCTGCGCCCCCGCGCGGCGCCGGGACGAACCCGGCGCCGCGCGAAGGACGTGCGTTCACACCGGCAGCGCCGGCTCCTCGTGCAGCACGCCGTCGCGCAGCCGCATGATGCGGTCGCAGCGCGCGGCAAGCTCGGGATCGTGCGTGACGATCACGAAGCTCGTTTCGAGCGTCTCGGACAGTTCGAGCATCAGGTTGAACACCGTATCGGCCGTGGTGCCGTCGAGGTTGCCGGTCGGCTCGTCGGCGAGCACGCACGCGGGCTTCGTGACCAGCGCGCGCGCGATCGCGACGCGTTGCCGCTCGCCGCCCGACAGCTCGCCCGGCCGGTGCTTCGCACGCGGCCCGAGACCGACGCGCTCGAGCATCGCCTGGGCCTGCTCGCGCGCATCCTCGGTCGTCATCCGGCGAATGCGCAGCGGCATCGCGACGTTGTCGAGCGCGGTGAACTCGGGCAGCAGGTGATGGAACTGGTAGACGAAACCGAGCGCGCGATTGCGCAATTCGTTGCGCTCGCGCTCGGCGAGTTGCGTAAACGGCTTGCCGAGCAGCGACACCTCGCCCGCGCTCGGCTCGTCGAGCCCGCCCAGCACGTGCAGCAGCGTGCTCTTGCCGGAGCCCGACGCGCCGACGACCGCAAGCTTCTCGCCGCGCCGCACCGTCAGCTCGGTATTGTCGAGCACCTGCACGTTGAAGCCGCCCTGCACGAACGCCTTCGTGATGCCGCGCGCCTGAAGCACGTAATCCTGCATACCTGCCGAATCCTGTCGATTGTGTTGTTTCGAATCCGCGAACGCGGTTGCGCGGTCATTCATAGCGGAGCGCCTCCGCGGGCTTCACCTTCGCGCCGCGCCAGCTCGGGTAGAGCGTCGCGACGGCCGACAGTGCGAACGCGATCAGCCCGATCCGGATCACGTCGCTCGCGACGAGTTCGGACGGCAGCTCGCTGATGAAATACACGGACGGCGGCAGGAACTGCACGCCGAACAGATGCTCGATCATCGGGATCAGCCACGGGATGCTCCATGCGATCAGGCAGCCGAGCGCGACGCCCGACGCCGTGCCGACGAAGCCGATCGTCACGCCCTGCACGACGAAGATCTTCATGATCGACCCCGGCTGCGCGCCGAGCGTGCGCAGGATCGCGATGTCGGCCTGCTTGTTGGTCACCGTCATCACGAGCGACGACACGAGATTGAACGCGGCCACCGCGATGATCAGCGTGAGGATGATGAACATCATCCGCTTCTCGATCTGCACGGCCGAGAACCAGGTCTTGTTCTGCTGGGTCCAGTCGCGAATGTACAGGCTGCCCGACAGCGTATGCGACAGTTCGACCGCGACCTGCGGCGCCTTCTGCATGTCCTTCAGCCGCAGCCGCACGCCGGTCGGCGCGGACATCCGGAACAACGCCTCGGCGTCGCGGATGTTGATCATCGCGAGCGTGCTGTCGTATTCGTAGTGGCCCGACTCGAACACGCCGACCACCGTGAACTGCTTCAGGCGCGGCATCATGCCGGCCGGCGTGATCGAGCCCTCCGGCGCGACCAGCGTGACCTTGTCGCCGACCGTCACGCCGAGGTTGCCGGCCAGCGCGTCGCCGAGCACGATGCCGAACTGTCCCGGCACGAGCGCGCCGAGCTGGCCGGCCTTCATGTCCTTGCCGATGTCGGACACCTCCGGTTCAAGCGTCGGTTCGACGCCGCGCAGCATCACGCCGCTCACCGCGTCCTGGCGCGTGAGCAGCGCCTGCGCGTCGACGTACGGCGCCGCGCCGATCACCGACGGATTGCGGCGCGCTTCCTGCGCGGTCAGCTGCCAGTCGGGCATCGAGCCCGTCGGCGAGAACACCTCGACGTGCGCGAGCACCGACAGCATGCGGTCGCGCACTTCCTTCTGGAAGCCGTTCATCACCGACAGCACGACGATCAGCGCCGCGACGCCGAGCGCGATCCCGAGCATCGACACGAGCGCGATGAATGAAATGAAGCCGTTGCCGGTCGTGCGTTTGCCGGCGCGCGTGTAGCGCCAGCCGATCTGCCATTCGTACGGAAGTTTCAAGCGAATCCTTTCTGCTGGTTACGGCGGGACGGCGCCCCGCGGCCGGAGCGCCGCCCGGCGGCGGCCACCGGCCCGGGCACGGTCGAAAAACGGCCGCCGGACGCGAACGGGCCGTCGGCCGGCCCGATCACGCGCGCAGTTTGCCATACAATGCGCACCATCATGCACGACCGACGCCTCCATTTTCTCGTTCCGTTCGCGCTGCCGTCGGCGGCCGATGCGGCCTCGTCCCTGCACACCCTGGATAGCCCCGCGCTCGAAAAGTTGCTCGCCCGCGCCAGCCTCGTCGAGCGCGTGGCCGGCGAGGACTTCCAGCGCACGCTGCCGCACGAGCGCTGGCTGGCCCGCCAGTTCGGCGCGACCCGGGGCAACGCCGCGGACGAGGCGCCGCTCGCGCCCTACATGCTGCTGGCGGACGGCGGCAGCCCCGGCACGCACGCGTGGGCGTGCGTCGAGCCCGTTCACGTCGAAATCGCGCACGACCACCTGGTGCTCGTCGATCCGGCCGCGCTCGCGCTCGACGACGGCGACGCCGCCGCGCTGCTCGCGGTCGCGCGGCCGCTGATCGAGGAACTCGGCGTGCGGCTCGAAGCGCCGAACCCGACACGCTGGTACCTGTCCAGCGACCAGCTCGCCCGCCTCGCCGGCGCCGCGCCGCTGCGCGCGAGCGGCCGCAACATCGAGATCTGGCTGCCGCACGAGGCACACACCGGCGAGCGCTCGCGGATGTGGATGAAGCTGCAGAACGAAGTGCAGATGGCATGGTTCCAGCATCCGGTCAACGAAGCGCGCGAAGCACGCGGCCTGCCGGCCGTCAATTCGATCTGGTTCCATGCGCAGGGCACGCTGAAGCCGGTCGGCAAGCCGTTCGCGCGCGTGCTGTCCGCGTCGCCGGCGGCGCTCGGCCTTGCACGCGCCGCGCAGGCCGACGCCGGCGCGCCGCCCGCGGCGTTCGGCGCGCTGCCCGCCGCCGACGGCGCGACGCTCGTCGAACTCCCGGCGCTGACCGCCCCGTTCATCGGACAGGACTGGGCGCGCTGGCACGACGGGCTCGCCGCGCTCGAGCGCGACTGGTTCGCCCCGGCGCTTGCCGCGCTGCGCAACGCCGAGCTGGCGAGCGTCGGGTTCACGCTCTGCGGCGACACGAGTTCCGTGACGCTGCACGCGACGCGCGGCGACCTGCGCAAATTCTGGCGCCGCCGCGCGCTCGCCTCCCTGTTCGAATAACAAGCAGACCCCGTATGACCCGGATCGTTACCCGCACCGTCGCCCCCGCCGACGCCGAAGTGCTCGCGCGCCACGGCCTGCACCCCGTCCTCGCGCGCCTGTACGCGTCGCGCGGCGTGCAGTCCCCCGCCGACATCGAGACCGCGCTCGCGCGCCTGGTTCCGCCCACCGAGCTGAAAGGCTGCGCCGACGCGGCGTCGCTGCTCGCCGACGCGATCGCCGACAAGCGGCGCCTGCTGGTCGTCGCCGACTACGACTGCGACGGCGCGACCGCCTGCGCGGTCGCGGTGCGCGGCCTGCGGATGTTCGGCGCGCGGATCGACTACCTGGTGCCGAACCGCTTCGAATACGGCTACGGCCTGACGCCCGAGATCGTCGAACTCGCGGCCGCGCGCAAGCCCGACCTGCTGATCACCGTCGACAACGGGATCGCGAGCGTCGCGGGCGTCGAAGCCGCGAACGCGCGCGGCATCGACGTGCTCGTGACCGACCACCACCTGCCCGGCGACGCGCTGCCCGCCGCCCGCGCGATCGTCAACCCGAACCAGCCCGGCTGCACGTTCCCGAGCAAGCACATCGCCGGCGTCGGCGTGATGTTCTACGTGCTGCTCGCGCTGCGCGCCGAGCTGCGTCGGCGCGGCGCGTTCGCGAGCAAGGAAGCGGAGCCGCGCCTCGACGGCCTGCTGGACCTCGTCGCGCTCGGCACGGTGGCCGACGTCGTGCGGCTCGACGGCAACAACCGCGTACTCGTCGCGCAGGGGCTGCAGCGCATCCGCAACGGCCGCATGCAGCCGGGCATCGCCGCGCTGTTCCGCGCCGCCGCACGCGAGGCGCGCACCGCGTCGGGCTTCGATCTCGGCTTCGGCCTCGGCCCGCGCCTGAACGCCGCCGGGCGCCTGTCCGACATGTCGCTCGGCATCGAGTGCCTGATCACCGACGACATCGGCCGCGCGTGGGATCTCGCGCAGCAGCTCGACGTGATGAACCGCGAGCGCCGCGAGATCGAGGCCGGCATGCAGCAGCAGGCGCTCGCCGATCTCGCCGATATCGATCCGGCCGACGGGTGCACGATCACGCTGTTCAACCCCGAGTGGCACCAGGGCGTGATCGGCATCGTCGCGGGCCGGCTCAAGGAAAAATTCCACCGCCCGTCGTTCACGTTCGCGCACGCGGACGACGAAGGCAAGCGGGTCAAGGGGTCGGGCCGGTCGATCGCCGGTTTCCACCTGCGCGACGCGCTCGATCTCGTGTCGAAGCGCGAACCGGACCTGATCGTCGCCTTCGGCGGCCACGCGATGGCGGCCGGCCTCACGCTCGAGACCGAGAACGTGCCGCGCTTCGCGGCCGCGTTCGAGGCCGTCGCGCGCGAATGGCTGTCCGACGATGCGCTCGCCCGCGTGATCGAGACCGACGGCGAGCTCGAGGACGCGTATTTCACGCCGCAGTTCGTCGGGCTGCTCGACGAAGCCGTGTGGGGCCAGGGCTTTCCGGCCCCGCTTTTCTCGGGCGAATTCGACGTCGTGTCGCAGTCGCTCGTGAAGGAAAAGCACCTGAAGCTGCAGCTCGCACGCGGCCGCCAGCGCTTCAACGCGATCTGGTTCAATCACACGGAACCGCTGCCGGCAAGCGCGCTGATCGCTTACCGGCTCGTCGCCGACACCTGGAACGGCGTCACGCGCGTCCAGCTGATCGTCGAGCACGCGGCCGGCTGAGCGCGCGCCGCCCGGCCCGCCGCGCCCGTCTCGCGCATGCGCGCCGCGCCGGACGGGGCCGCGGCGCGCATGCGAGCACCGTTTGCGTCACCGGGCAACCCTGCCGATCGGCTATAATTCCGCTTTTTTACGAAGCAAGAATAGCGAACGATCATGGAAGCGGAACGTCTCAACGCGATCGAAAGCTCCCTGCTCGACCTGCGCAACCGCGCGGGCGAGCTTCGGGGGTATCTTTGACTACGACGCCAAAGCTGCGCGTCTGACCGAAGTCAACAAGGAACTCGAAGACCCGAACGTCTGGAACGATTCGAAGAACGCCCAGGCGCTCGGTCGCGAGAAGAAGCTGCTCGAAGGCGTCGTCACGACGTTGACGGCGCTTGATGGCGACCTGCGCGACGCGCTCGACCTGTTCGAGCTCGCACGCGAGGAAGGCGACGAGGACACCCTCCTCGCATCGGAAGAAGACGCCGCGAAGCTCGAGGCACGCGTCGGCGACATCGAGTTCCGCCGGATGTTCTCGAACCCGGCCGACCCGAACAACTGCTTCATCGACATCCAGGCCGGCGCCGGCGGCACCGAGGCGTGCGACTGGGCGTCGATGCTGCTGCGCCAGTACCTGCGCTATTGCGAACGCAAGGGCTTCAAGGCCGAGGTGCTCGAAGAGTCCGACGGCGACGTCGCCGGCATCAAGAACGCGACGGTCAAGGTCACGGGCGAATATGCATACGGCTTCCTGCGCACCGAGACGGGCATCCACCGCCTCGTGCGCAAGTCGCCGTTCGACTCGTCGGGCGGCCGCCACACGTCGTTCTCGTCGGTGTTCGTCTATCCGGAAATCGACGACTCGATCGAAGTCGAGATCAACCCGGCGGACCTGCGCATCGACACCTACCGCGCATCCGGCGCGGGCGGCCAGCACATCAACAAGACCGATTCCGCGGTGCGGATCACGCACATGCCGACCGGCATCGTCGTGCAGTGCCAGAACGACCGCTCGCAGCACCGCAACCGCGCCGAAGCGATGGCGATGCTGAAGTCGCGCCTGTACGAAGTCGAGATGCGCAAGCGCCAGGCCGAACAGGACAAGCTCGAATCGAGCAAGACCGATGTGGGCTGGGGCCACCAGATCCGTTCGTACGTGCTCGACCAGAGCCGCGTGAAGGACCTGCGCACGAACGTCGAAATGAGCAACACGAGGGCTGTCCTCGACGGCGATCTCGACGACTTCATCAGCGCGAGCCTCAAACAGGGCGTGTAAGCGCCGCGGCGCGGCCCCGCCGCGCCGCCCTTCCCGTTTGCGTTGCCGCACCCACTCCGAATTCCGACCATCATGACCGAACCGACCCAAACGCAGCCCGCCGTCGCCGCGGACGAAAACCAGATCATCGCCGAGCGCCGCGACAAGCTGCGCGCGCTGCGCGAGCAAGGCGTCGCCTACCCGAACGACTTCCGTCCGACGCATCACGCGGCCGATCTGCAAACGACCTTCGCCGACTCCGACAAGGCCGCGCTCGAAGCGAACCCGGTCGAGGTGTCGGTCGCCGGCCGCATGATGCTCAAGCGCGTGATGGGCAAGGCAAGCTTCGCGACGGTGCAGGACGGTTCGGGCCAGATCCAGTTCTTCGTGACGCCGAACGACGTCGGCGCGGAAACCTACGACGCATTCAAGAAGTGGGACCTCGGCGACATCGTCGCCGCGCGCGGCGTGCTGTTCCGCACCAACAAGGGCGAGCTGTCGGTGCAGTGCAAGGAATTGCGCCTGCTGTCGAAGGCGCTGCGCCCGCTGCCGGACAAGTTCCACGGCCTCTCCGACCAGGAAATGCGCTATCGCCAGCGCTACGTCGACCTGATCGTCACGCCGGAAACGCGCGACACGTTCCGCGCCCGCACCAGGACGATCGCGTCGATCCGCAAGTTCATGGACAACGCCGACTTCATGGAAGTCGAGACGCCGATGCTGCACCCGATCCCGGGCGGCGCGGCCGCGAAGCCGTTCGTCACGCACCACAACGCGCTCGACATGCAGATGTTCCTGCGGATCGCGCCGGAGCTGTACCTGAAGCGCCTGATCGTCGGCGGCTTCGAACGCGTGTTCGAGATCAACCGCAATTTCCGGAATGAAGGCGTGTCGCCGCGTCACAACCCGGAATTCACGATGATGGAGTTCTACGCCGCGTACACCGACTACCGCTGGCTGATGGACTTCACCGAGCAACTGATCCGCCAGGCGGCGATCGATGCGCTCGGCACCGCGACGATCCAGTACCAGGGCCGCGAGCTCGATCTCGCGAAGCCGTTCCACCGCCTGACGATCACGCAGGCGATCCGGAAGTACGCGCCGGACTACACCGACGGCCAGTTGTCGGACGACGCGTTCCTGCGCACCGAACTGAAGCGCTTCGGCGTCGACGTCTCGCAGCCCGCGTTCCTGAACGCCGGCACCGGTGCGCTGCAGCTCGCGCTGTTCGAGGAAACCGCCGAAGCGCAACTGTGGGAACCGACCTTCATCATCGACTACCCGGTCGAAGTGTCGCCGCTCGCACGCGCATCGGATACGGTGCCGGGCATCACCGAGCGCTTCGAGCTGTTCATGACCGGCCGCGAGATCGCGAACGGCTTCTCGGAACTGAACGATCCGGAAGACCAGGCCGCACGCTTCAAGAAGCAGGTCGAGCAAAAGGATGCGGGCGACGAGGAAGCGATGTTCTTCGACGCCGACTACATCCGCGCGCTCGAATACGGGATGCCTCCGACCGGCGGCTGCGGGATCGGCATCGACCGCCTGGTGATGCTGCTGACCGACAGCCCGACGATCCGCGACGTGCTGCTGTTCCCCCATCTGCGCCGCGAAGACTGATCGCCGCGCCCGCGTGTGCGCCGCGTCCCGCGGCGTACACGCATCAGCTTTGTAACGACGCGTAAATCCCGCCCGCCGGCGTCCGCCGGCTGCAGATCCTCCCCCGTTTTACTTCCTCGTCGCGACGGCCTTTCCCGGGGTTTCCCCGTAACGATGGCCACGCCTGCGCTGCAATTCGTTACACCTTGATACGGTACGCCGCTCGCCGGTGGACGACACTCCGTTTGCGTCACCACGCAGCACCGAGGGATCGGAACGAAGCGCCGAAGCACCGCGCCTTCCCGATCCCGACGCGTGGGACCCGGCCCGGCGCCACAGCGCCGATCCGGATCGACACCGGAGAAAAAAATGGATAACCCGAATCAGACCACACCGCAAAAGCAACGCCTCCACCCGCTCATCGCCACGGCAGCCGGCGCCGTCATCGTTGCCAGCCTCGCGGCGACGGCGGCCGTCACGGGCATCTTCCCGAAAGCCAACGGCAGCAACGAACAGAACGGCCAGACCCAGGCCGCGCTGATCGCCTCGCAGCCGGCCGTCGATACGGCCGCAGCCGCCAGCACCGCACTCGCCGCGCAAGCGCAGCAGCAGGCGGCAGAACAGGCCGCCGCGCAACAGAAGGCCGTCGCACAGGCCGAACCGAAGCCCGCGCCGCGCCCGGCCACACCGCATCGCCGTCATACGCAGGCGCCGCAGCCGCCGCAGTATGCGCAGCAGCCCTCCGCACCCGCCTACTGCCTGAGCTGCGGCACGGTCGTCGCGATCACGCCGATCCGCACGCCGGGCCAGAGTTCGGGCATCGGTGCGGTCGGCGGCGCCGCGGCGGGCGGCCTGCTCGGCAACCAGTTCGGCCACGGCAACGGTCGCACCGCGATGACGATCATCGGCGCACTGGGTGGCGGCCTCGCGGGCAACCAGGTCGAAAAGCAGGTGCGCGCGGAAACCGACTACCAGGTGCAAGTGCAGATGGAGAGCGGCGCGACGCGCACGTTCACGTACCGCAACCAGCAGCCGCCGTTTGGCCAGGGCCAGCGCGTGCGGATCGAGAACGGGACGCTGATCGGCGCGTGATCGCCCGATCGCGTTACGGCCCCTGCCCGCATACCGCGCGCGGGCAGGCCGCCTGAAAATGAAAACGGCTCGCGAGCGATCGCTCACGAGCCGTTTTCCCATTGCCGGCGGCATGCGCCGTCGCGGCGCACCGCGCAATCAGTCCTCGTCGTCGAAATCCGATTCGTCGATCCAGTGCGCCTGGATCGCTTCGAGGATCTTCTCGCCGGAGTGCTTCGGATCGTCGTTGAAGCCGTCGAGTTCGAGCACCCACTGGCGCAGGTCGACGAAGTTGATCCGCTGCGGGTCGATGTCCGGGTACTTGTCCGCCAGCGCAATGGCTATTTCACGCGAATCGGTCCATTTCATCGCCTGCCTCCGGTTCCTGTCAGTGGTTTTCCTTCGCGTGGTTGATCGAGTACTTCGGAATCTCGACCACCAGGTCCGAATCTTCCTTCACGATCGCCTGGCACGACAGGCGCGACGTCGGCTCGAGGCCCCACGCCTTGTCCAGCAGATCGTCCTCGTCCTCCTCGGACGGCGTCAGGTCGTTGAAGCCCTCGCGGATCACCACGTGGCACGTCGTGCACGCGCACGACTTCTCGCATGCATGCTCGATCTCGATCCCGTGTTCGAGCAGGTTGTCGCAGATACTCTTGCCGGGCGTCGCGTCGATCACTGCGCCATCCGGGCACAGTTCGACGTGAGGCAGCACCACCAGTTGAGGCATGTCCGTTCCGTCAGTCAGGGTGCGGCGCGACGCGCCGCACGGTTCAATGTCGCGCGGGCCGTCACCGGCCGATGCGCAGTTCGTGAGTTCAGATCTCGTCGAGCCGGCGGCCCGACAGCGCGCGCTTGATGCTCTTGTCCATCCGGCGCGCGGCGAATTCGTCGGTGCCGTCGGCCAGCGCCTTGGTCGCCGCTTCGATCGCATTCGTATCGTCGCCCTGCGCGACCGCGCGCAGCGCCGCGACCAGCGCGTCGACCTCGGTGCGCTCGTTCGCATCGAGCAATTCGCCGTCGGCCGTCAGCGCGGCCTGCGTCGCCTCGATCATCCGCTCGGCCTCGACCTGCGCTTCGCGCAGCGCACGCGCGCGCATGTCGATCTCGGCGGTCTTGAAACTGTCCTCGAGCATCTTCGCGATGTCGTCGTCGGCGAGACCGTACGACGGCTTCACGACGACCGACGCCTCGACGCCCGACAGCTGCTCGCGGGCGAACACCGACAGCAGGCCGTCCGCGTCCACCTGATAGGTCACGCGAATGCGCGCGGCACCGGCCGTCATCGGCGGGATGCCGCGCAGCTCGAAGCGCGCGAGCGACCGGCAATCGGCGACGAGTTCGCGCTCGCCCTGCACGACATGGATCGCCATCGCGGTCTGGCCATCCTTGAAGGTCGTGAATTCCTGCGCCCGCGCGATCGGAATCGTCGAGTTGCGCGGAATGATCTTCTCGACGAGGCCCCCCATCGTCTCGACACCGAGCGACAGCGGAATCACGTCGAGCAGCAGCCAGTCGTCGCCGGTGCCGCGATTGCCTGCGAGCAGGTCGGCCTGGATCGCCGCGCCGAGCGCGACGACCTGGTCCGGATCGAGGTTCACGAGCGGCGGCTGGCCGAAATACTTCGCGACCGCGTCGCGGATCACCGGCATGCGCGTCGCGCCGCCGACCAGCACGACACCCTTGATGTCCGCCGGCGTGACCTGCGCGTCGCGCAGCGCCTTGCGGGTGGGCGTGAGCGTGCGCTGCACGAGCGGCTCCACCAGCGACGCAAACGCATCGTGCGCGATCGTCTGCACGAGATGCGCGCCGCCCGACAGCGTCACGTCGAGCGACGCCTGCGGCGCCGACGACAGCGTTTCCTTCAGCACGCGCACGCGATCGAGCAACAGGCGCACGTCCTCGGGCGCGAGCGTCTTCGCATCGATGCCGGCCTGCGCGAGCACGTGACCGAACAGCGCGTGGTCGAAATCGTCGCCGCCGAGCGCGGAATCGCCGCCCGCGGCCAGCACTTCGAACACGCCCTTCGTCAGCTTCAGGATCGACAGGTCGAACGTGCCGCCGCCGAGGTCGTACACCGCGTAGAGGCCTTCGGCCGCATTGTCGAGACCGTACGCGATCGCCGCGGCGGTCGGCTCGTTCAGCAGGCGCAGCACGTTGAGCCCCGCGAGGCGCGCGGCATCCTTGGTCGCCTGCCGTTGCGCATCGTCGAAATACGCGGGCACCGTGATCACCGCGCCGACCAGATCGTCGCCGAGCGAATCCTCCGCACGATAGCGCAGCGTCGCGAGAATCTCGGCCGATACCTCGACCGGGCTCTTCACGCCGTCGACGGTGCGGATCTGCACCATGCCCGGCGCATCGACGAAGTCGTACGGTGCGTTCGCCGCGCCTTCGACTTCCGCCTTGCCGCGGCCCATGAAACGCTTGACCGACACGATCGTGTTGCGCGGATCGGTCGCGGCCTGCTCCTTTGCCTCGTGGCCGATACGGCGGCCGCCCTTCTCGAGATAGCGGACGACCGACGGCAGCAGCGCGCGGCCCGCTTCGTCCGGCAGCACTTCAGGCACGCTGTTGCGTACGGCCGCGACGAGCGAGTTCGTCGTGCCGAGGTCGATCCCGACGGCGAGTCGCCGCTGATGCGGCGCCGGCGCCATCCCCGGTTCGGAAATTTGCAGTAAAGCCATCTTGGTTCGTTCGGGCGCTCGGCCCGTTTGCTACGCGCACCGCAAGGCGCGCGGTTAAGTTTCGAGGCGCTCGATCTGCGCGCCCACTTCCGACGCGACCCGTTCGATGAACATCAGCTGACGCACGGCCTCGGCGGCTGCCTGGTCGGCGCCGCTGTCGAGCAGCGTGCCGAGGCGCTCGACGCGCACGCGCCGCTCGTCGCGCAACTCGCCGAGCAGCGCGTCGAGCGCGTCGACGTTACGGGCGGCCGCGGCATCCTCGATGCCTTCGCGCCATTCCATCTGCTGCATCAGGAACGCGGGCTCCATCGCGGTATTGTTTTCCGCGCCGATGTCGACGCCGCGCAGCGACAGCAGATAGGACGCGCGCTTCAGCGGATCGCGCAGCGTACGGTACGCCTCGTTCGCGCGGGTTGCCCACTGCATCGCGATGCGCTTCTGCGCGTCGCCGGCCGCCGCGAAGCGGTCCGGATGCACCTGCGTCTGCACCGTCCGGTAGGCGGCATCGAGTGCCGCCTCGTCGAGCGCGAATTGCGCCGGCAGGTTAAACAGGTCGAAATGGCTGTCTTTCAGCGAGACCATCGTCGCGTTCAATTCCGGTTCGTCGCGCGGCAAACGCCGCACATTAAAAAGGCGGCCTGTGCCGCCTCTTGCCCGCGTCGCGCGGAAATCCGCGTCGTCACACGCGGAACGATTCGCCGCAGCCGCACTCGTCCTTCACGTTCGGGTTGTTGAACTTGAACCCTTCGTTCAGGCCTTCGCGCGCGAAATCGAGTTCGGTGCCGTCGATGTACGCGAGGCTCTTCGGATCGACGATGACCTTCACGCCATGGCTCTCGAACACCTGATCCTCGGGAGCCAGCTCGTCGACATACTCGAGCTTGTACGCGAGCCCCGAGCAACCGGTCGTGCGAACGCCGAGCCGCAGGCCCACACCCTTGCCGCGACGGACGAGGTATTTCTGGACGTGCTGTGCTGCTTTTTCGGTCAGTGTAATTGCCATGATGTCCTTGCCGCGGCGCGCCACCGGGGCTCGCCGCGTTCCTTCCAGGCGCCCCAGACCTGTCGCTACGCGCCAGTCCCCCGAGGGGGTCAAGAAAACCTGGGGCGGCCCTGCGTTTTCTCGAGAAGCCGCGCGATCCCGCTCAGGCTGCTGCCTGATCGCCTTCCGTGGTGTCGTGGCGCTTCTTGTAGTCGGCCACGGCTGCCTTGATCGCGTCTTCCGCGAGGATCGAGCAGTGAATCTTCACCGGCGGCAGCGCGAGTTCCTCGGCGATCTGCGTGTTCTTGATCGACAGTGCTTCGTCGAGCGTCTTGCCCTTCACCCATTCGGTGACGAGCGAGCTCGATGCGATCGCCGAACCGCAACCGTAGGTCTTGAACTTCGCGTCTTCGATCACGCCGTCCGCGCCGACGCGGATCTGCAGCTTCATCACGTCGCCGCAGGCCGGCGCGCCGACCATGCCCGTGCCGACCGCGTCGTCGTCTTTCGCGAACGAACCGACGTTGCGCGGGTTTTCGTAGTGATCCAGAACCTTGTTGCTGTAAGACATGACTCAGACTCCTTGACTCGTTACGTCTGCGTGCGCGAATCCGCCCGCGGGTATGTTCAATCCGGCGCTCAGTGTGCGGCCCATTCGATCGTCGACAGATCGACGCCTTCCTGGTGCATTTCCCAGAGCGGCGACAGTTCGCGCAGCTTCGCGATCTTGCTGTTCAGCAGGTTGATCACGAAGTCGACTTCCTGCTCCGTCGTAAAGCGGCCGACCGTGAAGCGGATCGAGCTGTGCGCCAGCTCGTCGTTGCGGCCGAGCGCACGCAGCACGTACGACGGCTCCAGCGACGCCGACGTGCACGCGGAGCCCGACGACACCGCGACGTCCTTGATCGCCATGATCAGCGACTCGCCTTCGACGAAGTTGAAACTGATGTTGAGGTTGTGCGGGACGCGGTGCTCCATGTCGCCGTTCACGTAGGTTTCCTCGATCTGCGACAGGCCGCGCAGCAGCTTGTCGCGCAGCATGCGGACGCGCTCGTTCTCGGTCGCCATGTCCTCGCGTGCGATGCGGAACGCTTCGCCCATGCCCACGATCTGGTGCGTCGGCAGCGTGCCCGAACGCATCCCGCGCTCATGGCCGCCGCCGTGCATTTGCGCCTCGATGCGCACGCGCGGCTTGCGGCGCACGTACAGCGCGCCGATGCCCTTCGGACCGTAGGTCTTGTGCGCCGAGAACGACATCAGGTCGACCTTCAGCTTCGCGAGGTCGATCTCGACCTTGCCGGTCGACTGTGCGGCGTCGACGTGGAACACGATGCCCTTCTCGCGGCAGATCTCGCCGATCGTCGCGATGTCCTGGATCACGCCGATCTCGTTGTTCACGTGCATCACCGACACGAGGATCGTGTCCGGGCGCAGCGCGGCCTTGAACACGTCGAGGTCGATCAGGCCGTCGTCCTTCACGTCGAGGTAGGTCACCTCGAAGCCGTCGCGCTCGAGCTCGCGGCACGTGTCGAGCACGGCCTTGTGCTCGGTCTTCACCGTGACGATGTGCTTGCCCTTGCCCTTGTAGAAGTTCGCGGCGCCCTTGATCGCGAGGTTGTCGGACTCCGTCGCGCCCGACGTCCAGATGATCTCGCGCGGATCGGCGTTCACGAGTGCGGCGACCTGCTCGCGCGCTTCCTCGACTGCGCGCTCAGCGTCCCAGCCATATGCGTGGCTGCGCGACGCCGGGTTGCCGAACTGCTCGCGCAGGTACGGCACCATCTTGTCGACCACGCGCGGATCGACCGGCGTCGTCGCGCTGTAATCCATATAGATGGGCAGGTGGAGAGTCTCTTGGGTCATCTGTCGCTCCGGGTATTCTGTGCAGGGACTATGTGCGTTATGGGGTATGGCGGGCGCCTATGCGCTCACGAGCTCGCGATGTTGAACACCGAATTGGGGCCGAGCGGCATCGTACGCACGGGCTCGGCCTGTGCGGCGACGGGCTCCGGCGTACGCCGGTCGCGCAACACCGCAGGCGCGCCCTCGCGTGCGCGCTGCTGATCGACGAGATCCTGCAGCGACACCGAATCGAGGTACTCGACCATCTTCTGGTTCAGCGTCGACCACAGCTCGTGCGTCATGCAATGGCCGTCGGGCTGCTTCGAGCCGTCGCACGTGCCCTTGCCGCCGCACTGCGTGGCGTCGAGCGGTTCATCAACCGCGATGATGATGTCGGCAACGGTGACATCCTGCGCGCGGCGCGCGAGGTTGTAGCCGCCGCCCGGACCGCGCACGGATTCGACGATTTCATGCCTGCGCAGCTTGCCGAACAGCTGTTCGAGATACGAGAGCGAAATCCGCTGGCGCTGGCTGATGCCTGCAAGCGTCACCGGGCCCTGCTCCTGGCGCAGTGCCAAGTCAATCATCGCCGTGACGGCGAAACGGCCTTTGGTGGTGAGTCTCATGGTGGTCTAGGGGACTGCAATCTTGACGATTTTGGTCAAGTATAAATATTTGACGTTTTTAGTCAAGTATCCATGTCTTTGAAAGGGTATTCGCAGACCGCTGAATACCGTGCGCTCAGCGCGCCGTACGGGCCCGGAGCGTCTCCAGCAGGCCCGCGCACGCGCGTTCGACCTGGTCGAGCACCTGCTCGAAACCCTGCGCACCGCCGAAATAGGGATCGGCCACTTCGGTTTCGGTCGAATCCGGCGCGAACGCCATCAGCAGACGCACCTTGTCGCGATGCTGCGGCGGACAACGGCGGCGCAGCTCCGCGAGGTTCGCTTCGTCCATCGCGAGGAGCAAGTCGAAGCGCTCGAAATCCGCCGCGCTCACCTGTCGCGCGCGCAGCGCCGACAGGTCGTAGCCGCGGCTGCGGGCCGCCGCCTGCGCACGCGCATCGGGCGGCTCGCCGACATGCCAGTCGCCGGTGCCGGCCGAATCGACCGCGATCGAATCCGCCAGCGCGGCCGCGTCGACCTGGTGGCGCATCACGCCTTCCGCGGTAGGCGAACGACAGATGTTGCCGAGACAGACGAAACAGATCGCAACGCGGGTCATCGCACTATCGGGAAGCCGCGGCGGACCGCGTGGGAGAAGAACACGCCATTATACAAAGGCGGACGAAATCCCGCCGCCGCGCAAAGCGACGGCGCCCTGCCTCACAGCGCCTTCGGCGCGGCGAGCACGACGTCGCCGGAGGCGGCCGGCAGCGGCTTGGCCGCGTCGTCGACCAGCCCGAACGACACCGCGCGCGCCAGTTCGGCGGACGCCTGGTGCATCGCGAGCGGACCGCGCGACGGCGCGTCGGCCATCGCGTGGAGATAGGCTGCCGCGGCCAGCGGAACGACGATTGCCAGCGGCCAGTACATCGATATTGTCTTTTTCATGATGCGGACCTCCTTGACTGGGTACCCCGAAATGCAGTTCCGGGGACTACAGGGAGGATTCTATAGCCCGCACCTATCGAGATAAATATGCGAATAGCGAACGCACTGTTGTCGCCTGGTGAACAGTCGTCAGCCGAGGTGGCTCTGGGACGCCGCGTACAGCTCCCGGAACGTGCGCCCGGTCGGCGTCGGCATGTCGCGCGTATCCATCCAGCCGCCCATCATCGGCAGGCGCCGCAGCGTGCCGCCGTCGCCGCCCAGCCGCTCCAGAACGCGCACCGCGAGCTTGGTCGTCAGCGCGTACAGCATCGGCCGCCGTGCGAAGAAACCCCACGCGGCGAGCGCCGCCCGCTCGCGCCAGGGCCGCAAGTGCCGCTCGACCTGCTTCTCGCGCAGCGTGCGCAGCAGTTGCGACAGCGGAATCCCGGCCGGGCATACGCTGTCGCATTCGCCGCACAGCGTCGCGGCCTGCGGCAGGTCGAGCGTGCGCTCGAGCCCGACGTAGCTCGGCGTCAGCACCGATCCCATCGGCCCCGGATAGACCCAGCCGTACGCGTGGCCGCCTACCTTCTGATAGACCGGGCAATGATTCATGCACGCGCCGCAGCGGATGCAGCGCAGCATCTCCTGGAACGCTCCGCCGATCAGTCCCGTACGGCCGCCGTCGACGAGCACGACGTAGTTGTGCTCCGGGCCGTCCTCATCGCCGGGCCCGCGCGGCCCGGTCAGCAGCGAGAAATAGTTCGACGTCTTCTGCCCCGTCGCGGAACGCGGCAGCAGGCGCATCGCGGTCGCGAGATCCTCGAGCGTCGGCAGCACCTTCTCGATGCCCGTCACGGCGACATGCACGCGCGGCATCACGGTGCACATGCCCTCGTTGCCTTCGTTCGTGACGATGGCGACCGAACCCGTCTCGGCGATCACGAAATTGCCGCCCGTCACGCCCATGTCGGCCGACATGAAGTGCGGGCGCAGCACCTCGCGGGCCTCGCGCGTCATGTCGGGAATCTCGGTCAGCCGCTCGCGGTGGTGCGTGCGTGCGAACAGGTCGGCGATCTCGTCCTTGTCCTTGTGCACGACGGGCGCGATGATGTGGCTCGGCGGCTCGTTGTCGTTGATCTGCAGGATGTACTCGCCGAGGTCCGTCTCGATCGACTGCACGCCCATCTCCGCGAGCACCGCGTTCAGGCGCATTTCCTCGGACACCATCGACTTGGTCTTGATGACCTTCTTCACGTCGTGGCGGCGCGCGATGTCCGCCACGAGCCGCGCGGCATCCGCGGTCGTTTCGGCGAACAACACCGTCGTGCCGCGCCGCGTCGCCTCGCGCTCGAACGCTTCGAGCCAGACGTCGAGGTTCTCCAGCGCACGGTTGCGACGCGCCTTGAGCGCGGCGCGGGTCGCCGGGAAGTCGATTTCGGTCATCGCGTCGGCGCGCGCGGACACGAACTTCGTCGACAGCTTCTTCAGGTTCTGCTGCAGGCGCTGGTCGGCCAGCTTCTGGCCGGCGCGCGCCTTGAAATGCATCGATTGGACTTGCATCGCGGTATCGGGGGAAAAGTGAGCGGAACCGGGCGTCAGACGTCGCCCGCCAGCACCTGCGCGACGTGCAGCACGCGCGTGTCGCGGTCGCCGGTGCGGCGCAACCGCCCTTCGATGTTCAGCATGCAGCCGAGATCGCCGAGCACGACGGCGCCGGCGCCCGATGCGCGCACGTTCGCGCATTTTTCGTCCGCGATGGCCGCCGAAATGTCGCCGTACTTGACCGCGAACGTGCCGCCGAAGCCGCAGCAGTGCTCGCAATCCTTCATCTCGGTGACCGCGACGCCGCGCTGCGCGAGCAGCGCGCGCGGCTGCGCCTTCACGCCGAGCTCGCGCAGGCCCGAGCACGAATCGTGATAGGTGACGGGCCCCGTGAACTCTCCCGGCGCGAGCGACACCTTCGCGACGTTCGCGAGGAAGTCGGTCAGCTCATGGACTTTCTGCTGGAACCGCGTGTAGCGCCCCATCAGCTCGGGATCGTCGCGGAACAGGTCGCCGTAGTGCGCGCGAATCATCCCGCCGCACGAACCCGACGGCGCGACGACGTAATCGAACTGCTCGAATTCGCGCAGCGTCTTTTCCGCGAGATCGCGCGCGAGCGCGCGGTCGCCCGAGTTGTAGGCCGGCTGGCCGCAGCAGGTCTGCGCGGGCGGCACGATCACCTCGTAGCCGGCGTCGCGAATCAGCTTGAGCGCCGAGAAACCGATTTCGGGACGCATCAGATCGACCAGGCAGGTCACGAACAAACCGACTCGCATACGTGCTCCTTCGAGAAAACGGCTCTCATTATCCGCCGTTTGGCCGGCGAGACCAACGCCGGCCCGCACGCAAGCCCGCACTGCGCAAAACGAGGATTTCCTCGAACGGCGTTCGCTTTTTTCACGATACGAGATACAATCGTTCCAACACCGCTTGACGCGTCAACCGATTTCTCCCCCGACATGAGCCAACCCACCCCGGATTCAAAAACGTCGATCCAGGTGATCGAACGCATGATGCGGCTGCTGGACGCGCTCGCCGCGCACAGCGATCCCGTCAGTCTGAAGGAGCTTGCGCAGCGGACGGAGCTGCACCCGTCGACCGCGCACCGCATCCTGAACGACATGGTGACCTGCCGCCTCGTCGACCGCTCCGATCCCGGCACGTATCGCCTCGGCATGCGGCTGCTCGAGCTCGGCAACCTCGTGAAGGCGCGCCTGTCGGTGCGCGACGCGGCATTGATGCCGATGCGCGAGCTGCATCGCCTCACCGGACAGACCGTGAACCTGTCGGTACGTCAGGGCGACGAGATCGTCTATATCGAGCGCGCGTATTCGGAGCGCTCGGGAATGCAGGTCGTCCGCGCGATCGGCGGCCGTGCGCCGCTGCACCTCACGTCGGTCGGCAAGCTGTTCCTCGCGGCCGACGAAACGTCGCGCGTACGCGCCTATGCGACGCGCACGGGGCTGTCCGGCCATACGCAGAACAGCATCACCGACATCGCGAAGCTCGAGCGCGAGCTGACGATCGTCCGCCAGCAATCGTGCGCGCGCGACAACGAGGAACTGGAGCTCGGCGTACGCTGCATCGCGGCCGGCATCTACGACGATTCGGGCAAGCTCGTCGCCGGCCTGTCGCTGTCGGCGCCGGCCGATCGCCTCCAGGATGCGTGGCTCGGCCAGTTGAGCCGCACGGCCCTCACCATCTCCGAATCGCTTGGCTACCGGCCCGCGCCCGACAAGGATGCGGACGGGCTGCAGCGGCAGGCATGAGCCCGCTCTCGCCTGCCCCGGTTCTCCCGCACAAATAAAAAGCCCCGCGAATGCGGGGCTTTTTTTCAGCCGATCGGCGCGGCGGCGAACCGCCGCAGGCGCGATCAGGTACCGCCGTTCGCGGCGTTGGCCGCCGTCAGGCGCTCGCCGCCGCCGGCGTCGAGCCAGTTGCGCAGGCGCGCCGCGTCGGCGAAGCGCGAATACTTGCCGAACGAATCGAGCAGCACCATCACCATCGGCCTGCCGTGGATCGTGGCCTGCATCACGAGGCATTCGCCTGCCTCGTTGATGAAGCCCGTCTTCTGCAGGCCGATATCCCACGAGCCGTTGCCGCGGATCAGCGCGTTCGTGCTGTTGTACGCGAGGTTGCGCTTGCCCGTGTTCACCTCGTAGCTGCGATCGGTCGAGAACTGGCGGATCATCGGGTACTGATACGCGGCATTGACCATCTTCACGAGGTCGCGCGCGCTCGACACGTTCGAGCTGGACAGGCCGGTCGAATTCTCGAAATGCGTATCGGCCATGCCGAGCGACTTCGCCTTCGCGTTCATCGCGGCGATGAACGCCGGACGACCGCCCTGGTAGTAACGCGACAGCGCGGCGGCCGCGCGGTTTTCCGACGCCATCAGCGCGATGTGCAGCATGTCTTCGCGCGACAGCACCGAGCCAACCGACAGGCGCGAGCCCGTGCCCTTCTCGTAGTCACGGTCTTCGTCGGTGACTTCGATCTGGTCGGTCATCGGGGCCTTCGAGTCGAGCACGACCATCGCGGTCATCAGCTTCGAGATCGACGCGATCGGCACGACGGCATGCGAGTTCTTGTCGAACAGCGGCTCGCCGGAATTCTGGTCGACGACGTACGCGACGCTCGAGCGCAGTGCAAGCGCGTCGGGCGTGTCGTGCAGGCCGAACGCCTGGCCGACGCTCTGCCGGCGCGGCTGGAACGCGACCTTGCGGACCGCGACGTGGTGGCCGGCATGCACGCCGTTCGCCGCGAGCGTGACGCGCTTGCGCGAGGCCTTCGCGCGCGGCGCATCGGCCGCAGCGACCTTGGCGGATTTGTCGGAGGCAGCCTTCGCCGACTTCTTCTTCGCGGACGAAGCAGGAGCGGCAGCCTTCTTCTTGGCGGCCTGTTGATGGGTCTTCGCAGTGGCGGCAAAGGCGTCAGCAGGCGTGACGGACGCAGCGGTCGCCAGCAAGGCGACTGCGACCGACACGGCCGTGCCGAGCGTCATGCTCTGCAACAATCTGCGCGGTGAAAACGATTCGGCTTTCATTGGGGTCTGGACAAAGCGGGCGGGAGGTTTCCGCAAGTGTAGTTAAAGCTGAAAAAAAGAGCAATATTAGGCACTTACCGATTGTCGTTAAACCGGAATGTAAGGGTCGGCCAACTTCGGTCGATCGACCCGCCCGCTCCCATCGAAAAAAATCATGGGACGCACTGCCCGACAGCGCCCGTCTCCCGATTACCACGCGCTTAATTGAGATAACGTCACTTCGGAGGCGATTTAAAGCGGGGAAACTACGTATCCGGCGCTCGGAGTGCCAAGGGGCGCCGGTCTCGACGGTGGCGGCACGTCGCCACGGCACGCGCATCGCAACGGCGCGTTTTCGACCGGAACAGAAGGATAACGTTCCACAGGCCTGTCAGGTTTACCTGTGCGTGATCATGGTGCGCCACGCTTGCCCGGCGATTGTGCGCACCATCTGGGAACGCGCGCTGGTAACGCGCCTGAAACCGATTCCGGACAGGCTCGATAACTCGTTGTTTTATCGATAATTTGTCGTGATTGTGCAACGCACAAAAAATACTTGACAACGGTTTTCTCTGCCCTAAAATAAGCCTCATTGCTGCGTTGCACAAAGCGCGCGCATCCGAGGTTCCCCAGCGTAGTGCCCTTTCCCCTGCGATCGACACGATCGCTTTTCAGGAGCTTGACATGTCTTTGCTGACCCCCGAGCAAATCGCCGCTGCACAGAAAGCCAACCTCGAAAGCCTGTTCGGTCTGACGACCAAGGCGTTCGAAGGCGTCGAAAAGCTGATCGAACTGAACCTGCAAGTCGTGAAGTCGACGCTGGCAGAGGGTCAGGAAAACGCGCAGCGCCTGCTGTCGGTGAAGGACGCACAGGAACTGATCGCGCTGCAAGCCAGCCTGTCGCAGCCGGTCGCGGAAAAGGTGCTGTCGTACGGCCGTCACCTGTATGAAATCGCATCGTCGACGCAAGCCGAGTTCGCGAAGGTTGCCGAAGCGCAATTCGAAGAGCAGAACAAGAAGGTCCAGGCACTCGTCGACAACGTCGCGAAGAACGCCCCGGCCGGTTCGGAAACGGCTGTTGCCGCCCTGAAGTCGGCGCTGAACGCTGCGAACACCACGTACGAAACGGTTCAGAAGGCCACGAAGCAAGCCGTCGAGATCGCCGAGACGAACTTCAACGCCGCGGCTGCCGTCGCGACGAAGGCTGCCAGCGCCGCTGCTGCACGTCGTTCGACCAAGCCGGCCGTCTAAGCGTCCCCCGCTCCTGAAAGAGCCGCGCCCAGCGCGGCTTTTTCGTTTGCGGCGCCGGAACACGCGATCGAGACGCGCTTGCATGCATTGCCGCCCGACTCGGCACGACGCACACACCGCAGGCCGCGCACCAACGAAAACGCCGCCGCCCGGGAAACCCGGGCGGCGGCGTTTTTCATGGCCGGCGCGTGGCCGGCCGTTGCCGGTCGCGTTACTTCTTGCGTTGCGGCGGCAGATCCGTACAGACGCCTTCGTACAGTTCGGCGGCCATGCCGACCGATTCGCCGAGCGTCGGGTGCGGGTGGATCGTCTTGCCGATGTCTTCCGCGTCCGCGCCCATCTCGACGGCGAGGCACACTTCGCTGATCAGGTCGCCCGCGTTCAGGCCGACGATGCCGCCGCCGATCACGCGATGGGTTTCCTCGTCGAAGATCAGCTTCGTGAAGCCTTCGTCGCGGCCGTTCGCGATCGCGCGGCCCGATGCCGCCCACGGGAACACCGCCTTGCCGTACTTGATGCCTTCGGCCTTGCACTGGTCTTCCGTCTTGCCGGCCCACGCCACTTCCGGATCGGTATAGGCGACCGACGGGATCTGCAGTGCGTCGAAGTACGCCTTCTCGCCGTGCGCGGCTTCCGCTGCGACGTGGCCTTCATGCACGGCCTTGTGCGCGAGCATCGGCTGGCCGACGACGTCGCCGATCGCGAAGATGTGCGGGACGTTCGTGCGCATCTGCTTGTCGACGTCGATGAAGCCGCGATCCGTGACGGCAACGCCCGCCTTGTCGGCGCCGATCTTCTTGCCGTTCGGGCTGCGGCCCACCGCGACGAGCACGAGATCGTAGCGCTGCGCTTCCGCCGGCGCCTTCTCGCCCTCGAACTTCACGTAGATGCCGTCTTCCTTCGCTTCCGCGCCGACCGTCTTGGTCTTCAGCATCACGTTGCCGAAACGCTTTGCGTTGTACTTTTCCCAGACCTTCACGAGATCGCGATCGGCGCCCATCATCAGGCCGTCCATCATTTCGACGACGTCGATCTCGGCGCCGAGGGTCGAGTACACCGTTGCCATTTCGAGGCCGATGATGCCGCCGCCGATCACGAGCATCCGCTTCGGAAGCTGGCGCAGTTCGAGCGCGCCGGTGGAATCGACGACGCGCGGGTCTTCCGGCATGAACGGCAGCTTCACCGCCTGCGAGCCCGCCGCGATGATCGCCTGCTTGAACCGGACGACCTTCTTGCCGTTCTCGCCCTGCACTTCCATGTGGTACGGATCGACGAATGCGCCGACGCCCGTCACCACTTCGACCTTGCGCGCCTTCGCCATGCCGGCGAGGCCCGTCGTCAGCTTCCTGACGACGCCGCCCTTGAAATCGCGCAGCTTGTCGAGGTCGACCTGCGGCTTGCCGAACGTGATGCCGTGCGACGCGAGCGCCGCGGCTTCTTCGACGACGAGCGACGTATGCAGCAGCGCTTTCGACGGAATGCAGCCGACATTCAGGCACACGCCGCCGAGCGTCGAATAGCGTTCGACGAGCACTGTCTTCATGCCGAGATCGGCGGCGCGGAACGCGGCCGAGTAGCCGCCGGGGCCGGCGCCGAGCACGAGCATGTCGCATTCCACGTCGACGGCGCCTGCGTAGCTGCCGGCTTGCGGCGCGGGTGCCGGAGCGGGTGCCGGAGCGGCTGCGGCCGGTGCCGGCGCGGCGGCTGCGGGCTTCGCCGCTTCGGGTGCTTTCGCGGGGGCGGCGGCACCGGCTGCTGCGTCGACGATGGCGATGACGGTGCCTTGCGAGACTTTCTCGCCGGCCTTGACCTTGATTTCCTTGACGGTGCCGGCGACGTCGCTGGGCACTTCCATGGAGGCCTTGTCCGATTCGAGCGTGATGAGCGTCTGCTCTTTTTCGATCACGTCGCCCGGCTTCACGTTGACTTCGATGACATCGACGCCGCTGAAATCGCCGATATCCGGAACCTTGACTTCGATGAGACTCATATACGTCCCCTTCTTGTTTAGCTGCTGACAGAGGGAGAGGGCTCAACCGCTGAACGACGGCCTGACTGGAGAACGGGGTCCTGGGCAGCACCACCTTTGCCGTCCGCCCAAGGACGCGCCTTTCTTTTGGTTACTTTTCCTTGGAAGACCAAGAAAAGTGACCGCCGCCCCGCGCAGGGGCGACGCCAATAGACCATCAGCAATACAGGTTCAACGACAGGGCATGGATGACCGACAAGAAACCCACGCCCCTGCGAGAGCCCTCAGCTCATCAAAGAATGATGCGACGGAAATCCGCGAGCAACGCGCCGAGATACGCATTGAACCGCGCGGCTTCCGCACCATCGATCACGCGATGGTCGTACGACAGCGACAGCGGCAGCGTCAGACGCGGCACGAATTGCTTGCCGTCCCACACCGGCTTCATCTGGCCGCGCGACAACCCGAGGATCGCCACTTCCGGCGCGTTGATGATCGGCGTGAAGTTGGTGCCGCCGATCCCGCCGAGCGACGAGATCGAGAAGCAACCGCCCTGCATCTGGTCCGGCTTCAGCTTGCCGTCGCGTGCGGCCTTCGACAGTTCGGCCATTTCCTTCGCGATATCGACGAGCCCCTTCTTGTCCGCGTCGCGGATCACCGGCACGACCAGGCCGTTCGGCGTATCGGCCGCGAAACCGACGTGGAAGTACTGCTTGAACACGAGGTTGTCGCCGTCGAGGCTCGCGTTGAAGGTCGGGAACTTCTTCAGTGCGGCAACGACCGCCTTGATCACGAACGCGAGCATCGTGAACTTCACGCCCGCCTTCTCGTGCTCCTTGTTCAACTGCACGCGCAGCGCTTCGAGATCGGTGATGTCCGCTTCGTCGTTGTTCGTGACGTGCGGGATCATCACCCAGTTGCGATGCAGGTTCGCGCCCGAGATCTTCTTGATGCGCGACAGCGGCTTCGCCTCGAACGGGCCGAACTTCGAGAAGTCGACCTTCGGCCACGGCAGCAGGTTCAGCTCGCCGCCGCCTGCCGGCGCGGCTGCCGCTGCGCCCGGTGCTGCGCGCTGGCCCGTCATCACACCCTTCACGAAGCCGGTGACGTCTTCCTTCGTGATGCGGCCCTTCGGGCCCGAACCCTGCACGCGTGCGACGTCGACGCCGAGTTCGCGCGCGAACTTGCGCACCGACGGCGATGCGTGGCTGGCGCGGTATTCTCCCGACGGCGCTGCGGCCGGCAGCGGCGCAGCAGCAGCAGCAGCCGCTGCCGGTGCGGCCTTCGCGGGTGCGGCGGCGGGTGCCGGCGCAGCAGCGGCCGGAGCCGGTGCGCTTGCCTGCGGTGCGGCAGCTGCCGCCCCTGCGGCTTCGAGCAACACGATCAGCGTGCCTTCCGACACCGAATCGCCCACCTTCACCTTGATGTCCTTCACGACGCCGGCGGCCGGGCTCGGCACGTCCATCGTCGCCTTGTCCGACTCGAGCGTGACGAGCGACTGCTCCTTCTCGACCGTGTCGCCGACCTTCACGCCGATCTCGATCACCGGCACGTCCTTGTAGTCGCCGATGTCGGGCACCTTCACTTCGAGCGTACCGCCGGCGGCTGCCGGCGCGGCCGCCGGTGCTGCTGCGGCCGGTGCCGGCGCGGCCGCCGGCGCCGGGGCTGCGGCCGGCGCAGCCGCGCCATTGGCCTGCGCCGCAGCGCCGCCTTCGAGCAGGATGATCAGCGAGCCTTCCGACACGGAATCGCCCACCTTGACCTTGATTTCCTTCACGACGCCCGCCACTGGGCTCGGCACGTCCATCGTCGCCTTGTCCGACTCGAGCGTGACGAGCGACTGCTCGGGCTCGACCGTGTCGCCGACCTTCACGCCGATCTCGATCACCGGCACGTCCTTGTAATCGCCGATATCCGGCACCTTCACTTCGATCGCTTGACTCATCTGTTTCTGTCTCCATGGCCGCGCGCGCTCCTCGCGGGAGCGGCGCGCGGCATCACACGGCGTGTGCGTTAAACGGTCATCGGGTTGGGCTTGGACGGATCGAGGTTGTACTTGGCGATCGCGTCCGCGACCACCTTGCGCTCGATCGTGCCCTCGTCGGCCAGCGCGTTGAGCGCAGCGACGGTGACCCAGTGACGGTCGACTTCGAAGAAGTGACGCAGCTTCTCGCGGGTGTCCGAGCGACCGAAGCCGTCGGTGCCCAGCACGACGAAGCGGCGATCGATCTGGCCGCGGATCTGGTCGACCAGCGCGCGGACGTAGTCGGTCGATGCGATGACCGGGCCCTGCGTGTCCTTCAGGCACTGCTGCACGTGCGACAGACGACGCTCTTCGGTCGGATGGAGCAGGTTCCAGCGCTCGATTTCGTGGCCTTCACGCGCCAGTTCGGTGAAGCTCGGCACGCTCCACAGGTCGGCTTCGACGCCCCAGTCGTTCTTCAGCAGGTCGGCTGCAGCGATCACTTCGTTGAAGATCGTGCCCGCGCCCAGCAGCTGCACGCGCGGCGCCTTGCTGCCGGCGTCGGCCTTCTTGAACGCGTACATGCCCTTGATGATGTCGGCCGCCACGTGCTCGCCCTGCGGAATCGCCGGGTGCTCGTAGTTCTCGTTCATCACCGTGATGTAGTAGTACACGTCTTCCTGCTCCTGCACCATGCGGCGCAGGCCGTCCTGGATGATCACGGCGAGTTCGTATCCGAACGTCGGGTCGTAGCTCACGCAGTTCGGCACCGATGCCGCCCACAGGAGCGAGTGGCCGTCTTCGTGCTGCAGGCCTTCGCCGTTCAGCGTCGTGCGGCCCGCGGTGCCGCCGAGCAGGAAGCCGCGCGAGCGCATGTCGCCCGCGGCCCAAGCGAGGTCGCCGATCCGCTGGAAGCCGAACATCGAATAGAAGATGTAGAACGGCACCATGATCTCGCCGTGCGTCGAATACGACGTCGCCGCCGCGATCCAGTCGCACATGCCGCCCGCTTCGTTGATGCCTTCCTGCAGGATCTGGCCGGTTTCCGATTCCTTGTAGAACATCAGCTGGTCGGAATCTTCCGGCACATACTTCTGGCCCTGCTGGTTCCAGATGCCGATCTGGCGGAACAGGCCTTCCATGCCGAACGTACGCGATTCGTCCGGGACGATCGGCACGACGCGCTTGCCGAGCGCCTTGTCCTTCAGCAGGATGTTCAGGATCCGCACGAACGCCATCGTCGTCGAGATCTCGCGGCCTTCGCCCGTGCCCTTCAGCAGCGGCTCGAACACGTCGAGCGCCGGCACCGGCAGCGACGTCGCCTTCTCGCGGCGGTGCGGCAGGGACCCGCCGAGATCCATGCGCTGCTTGCGCATGTACTCGAGTTCCTTCGAGCCTTCCTCGAACTTCAGGTACGGCACGTCGGCGATCTGCTCGTCGGTAATCGGCAGGCGGAACTGGTCGCGGAATTTCTTCAGCTGCTCGACCGGCAGTTTCTTCTGCTGGTGCGTGATGTTCATCGCCTGGCCCGACTCGCCCATCCCGTAGCCCTTGATGGTCTTCGCGAGGATGACGGTCGGTGCGCCCTTCGTGTGCGTGGCTTCGTGGAACGCCGCGTAGATCTTGTGCGGATCGTGGCCACCGCGGTTCAGCGCCCAGATGTCGTCGTCCGACCAGTCGGCGACGAGCGCCTTCAGTTCAGGCGTGTTGAAGAAGTGCTCGCGCACGAACGCGCCCGATTCCGACTTGTACGTCTGGTACTCGCCGTCGACGACTTCCATCATGCGGCGCATCAGCGCGCCCGTCTTGTCGCGTGCGAACAGCGCATCCCAGCGGCTGCCCCAGATGACCTTGATCACGTTCCAGCCGGCACCGCGGAATTCCGATTCCAGTTCCTGGATGATCTTGCCGTTGCCGCGCACCGGGCCGTCGAGACGCTGCAGGTTGCAGTTGATCACGAACACGAGGTTGTCGAGCTTTTCGCGGCTCGCCATGCCGATCGCGCCGAGCGATTCCGGCTCGTCCGTCTCGCCGTCGCCGAGGAATGCCCACACCTTGCGGCCTTCCGTCTTCGCGATGCCGCGCGCTTCCAGATACTTCATGAAACGCGCCTGATAGATCGCCATGATCGGGCCGAGACCCATCGACACGGTCGGGAACTGCCAGAAGTCCGGCATCAGCCACGGGTGCGGGTACGACGAAATGCCGTTGCCGTCGACTTCCTGGCGGAAGTTGTCGAGCTGCTCTTCCTTCAGGCGGCCGAGCAGGAACGCGCGCGAGTACACGCCCGGCGACGAGTGGCCCTGGACGAACACGAGATCGCCGCCGTGCTGCTCGGACGCTGCGTGCCAGAAGTGGTTGTAGCCGACGTCATAGAGCGTCGCGGCCGACGCGAACGATGCGATGTGGCCGCCGACGTTCGTGTCCTTGCCTGCACGCAGCACCATCGCCAGCGCGTTCCAGCGCGTGTACGAGCGGATGCGGTGCTCGATGTCCTGGTCGCCCGGGATCTTCGCCTGGCCGGCCACGGGAATCGTGTTGATGTACGGGGTGTTCGCGGAAAACGGCAGATGCTCGCCGTGCATGCGGGCGAACTCGATCTGCTTTTCGATCAGGTAATGCGCACGGCCGGTGCCCACGGAGGAGATCACGCCATCGAGCGACTCCAGCCACTCGACGGTTTCTTGCGGGTCGTCGTCACGTTCGGCGGCGACATATTTCATCACTTCGTTCGGTACAGCGGACATTCTCGTCTCCTGGGTCCTGGAATGTGAGGATCGCTCTCGTGCAGACGACGCGACGCGACCGGCTGCGGGCAAGCTCCAGCGGATTGTAATGAGCGCCCGCGGGCATGCGCAACAAAATTTTCGAATTGTGAGATCTTTTCTCGCAATACGAAATATTGCTGCGCTGCACCCATATTTCGGGGCTCTGCGGCGCGGCGCGGCGAAACAAATCCGTTTCCGTTCAACATATCCGGTATAGGTTTTCCATGTATTGCGCTGCGCTACAATCCTGCCATGTTGACCGATCGGCTTTTCGCACGCTCGGCGCGACCGTCGGGCCCGCCGGCGGAGTCGCAGCCGTCCCGCTGGCACCACGGACCGTGGTGGTCCAACTCCTATTTGCTGACGCCGCTGCTGTCGATCCTGGTGTTCCTGGTGGTGATGAGCCTCATCCTGTGGAGCCTCAACCGCCGCGAACAGCAGCAGCAGGAAGACACCCTGTTCCGTAACGTCGCGTGGGCGCAGCAGCAGATCCGCCTGTCGATGACGGGCGCGCAGGAACAGCTGCAGGCGCTTTCCCGCGATCTCGCGTCCGGCCGCCTCGACCAGAACGCGTTCCAGATGGCCGTCGCGGACGTGATGCAGACGCATCCGGAAATCCTCTACCTGAACTGGTACACCTCGCCCGGCGTGCAGCGCTGGCCGACCGTGCATCCGCCGCTGCTCGGCCAGCGGCTCGCGAAGCCCGGCGACGCGCAGATGCAGGACGCCGTGCGCGGCGCCTACGACGAAGCGCGCGGTACACGCCGCCAGGCCTATTCGCCGCTGATCTACGACGATTTCGGCAACGGCTTCATCACGCTGCAGACGCCCGTGATGCGCGGCGACCGCGAGTATCTCGGCTCGATCGCCGCGGTGTTCTCGGTCGAGGGGATCCTGAAGCACGACATCCCGCAGGAACTGTCGTCGAAGTACAAGATCTCGATCACCGACGCGAACAACCGCGAGCTGTCGTCCACCTCGACGCGCCCGCGCCTGCCGCGCGACTCGCACTACGACCTGCCGCTCGATCCGCCCGGCCAGGGGCTGACCGTGCGCGTGTACGCGTTCCCGCAGCTCACGAACCTGACCAACAACACGCTCGTGTGGCTCGTCGCCGGGCTGTCGTGCTTCGTGCTGTGGAGCCTCTGGAGCCTGTGGAAGCACACGCGCCAGCGCTTCGAGGCCCAGCAGGCGCTGTACGCGGAAGCGTTCTTCCGCCGCGCGATGGAAAACTCGGTGCTGATCGGCATGCGCGTGCTCGACATGCACGGCCGCATCACGCACGTGAACCCGGCGTTCTGCCGGATGACGGGCTGGGACGAGACCGACCTCGTCGGCAAGGTCGCGCCGTTCCCGTACTGGCCGCGCGATGCGTACCCGGAAATGCAGCGCCAGCTCGACATGACGCTGCGCGGCAAGGCGCCGAGTTCCGGCTTCGAGCTGCGCGTGCGGCGCAAGAACGGCACGTTGTTCCACGCGCGCCTGTACGTGTCGCCGCTGATCGACAGTTCGGGCCGCCAGACCGGCTGGATGTCGTCGATGACCGACATCACCGAGCCGAAGCGCGCGCGCGAGGAGCTCGCGGCCGCGCACGAGCGCTTCACGACGGTGCTCGAAAGCCTCGATGCCGCGGTGTCGGTGCTGGCCGCCGACGAGGCCGAGCTGCTGTTCGCGAACCGCTACTACCGCCACCTGTTCGGCATCCGCCCGGACGGCCATCTCGAGCTGTCCGGCGGCGGCTTCGACCGCGCGCAGGCGTCGTCCGACTCGATCGACATGGTCGACGCGTTCGCGGGCCTGCCGGCCGCCGCGCTCACGAGCAGCACCGCCGATGCACAGGAGGTGTACGTCGAGAGCATCCAGAAGTGGTTCGAGGTGCGCCGCCAGTACATCCAGTGGGTGGACGGCCACCTCGCGCAGATGCAGATCGCGACCGACATCACGACCCGCAAGAAGGCGCAGGAACTCGCGCACCAGCAGGAAGAGAAGCTGCAGTTCACCAGCCGATTGATGACGATGGGTGAAATGGCGTCGTCGATTGCTCACGAATTGAACCAGCCGCTCGCCGCGATCAACAACTACTGCTCGGGCACGCTCGCGCTCGTCAAGAGCGGCCGCGGCACGCCGGAGACGCTGCAGCCCGCGCTGGAGAAGACCGCCCAGCAAGCGCTGCGCGCGGGGATGATCGTCAAGCGGATCCGCGAATTCGTGAAGCGCAGCGAGCCGAAGCGCCAGCCGGCGCGGGTGGCGGACATCGTCGCCGACGCGGTCGGGCTCGCCGAAATCGAGGCCAGGAAGCGCAGGATCCGGATCGTCACGGAAATCCTCGCAAGAATGCCTATTATTTATGTCGACCCCGTGCTCATCGAGCAGGTGCTGGTGAACCTGATGAAGAACGCGGCCGAAGCGATGGCCGACGTGAAGCCGGCGTCGGCGGACGGCGTGATTCGCGTCGTCGCCGACATCGACGCGGGATTCGTCGACATCCGCGTGATCGACCAGGGCCCGGGCGTCGACGAAGCGACCGCCGAGCGCCTGTTCGAACCGTTTTACAGCACCAAGTCCGATGGCATGGGCATGGGGCTGAACATCTGCCGTTCGATCATCGAATCGCATCGGGGGCGTCTGTGGGTGGTCAACAACGTCGAGCCGGACGGCCGCATTTCCGGCGCGACGTTCCACTGCAGCCTGCCCATTGGGGAACCCGCTGATCTCGGCCAAGGGGGGCGCGAGGCATCGGCATCACATACCGTTACGGGAGAACTATGAATAGCCCTGTCACCACCACTCAGGAAACCGTCTTTGTCGTCGACGACGACGAGGCCGTACGGGACTCGCTGCGCTGGCTGCTGGAGGCGAACGGCTATCGCGTTCAATGCTTCTCGAGCGCCGAGCAGTTCCTCGATGCGTACCAGCCCGCGCAGCAGGCCGGCCAGATCGCCTGCCTGATCCTCGACGTGCGGATGTCGGGCATGAGCGGCCTCGAACTGCAGGAACGCCTGATCGCCGACAATGCCGCGCTGCCGATCATCTTCGTCACGGGTCACGGCGACGTGCCGATGGCCGTCTCGACGATGAAAAAGGGGGCGATGGACTTTATCGAGAAACCGTTCGACGAGGCCGAGCTGCGCAAGCTCGTCGAGCGGATGCTCGACAAGGCCCGAAGCGAAAGCAAGAGCGTCCAGGAACAGCGTGCCGCGAGCGAGCGCCTGTCGAAGCTGACCGCGCGCGAGCAGCAGGTGCTCGAGCGGATCATCGCGGGCCGCCTGAACAAGCAGATCGCCGACGACCTCGGCATCAGCATCAAGACGGTCGAAGCGCACCGCGCGAACATCATGGAAAAGCTCAACGTCAACACGGTGGCCGACCTGCTGCGCCTCGCGCTGTCGAAGAAACAGGCCTGAGCCCGCGCCGGCCGCGGCGGCACCGTCCGCCCGGCCCGCAGCCAGCCCCGGCCGTCCCGCGCGATGCGGCCCACTCGCGCGGCGGCGGCCGCTCTCCCGGCGCACACGCGCCGCGGCCATGACGCTTCCCGCTCATTCGGTGTCGGACGGCAGCAGGCGAACGGTATAATCCCGTGCTTTGCTGCGACGCCCCCGGGCGCCGCACGCCCGCATTCCAACTTCCCGGCAGGACCACCACCATGACAGCCCTCCTCATCGACGGCAACGCCCTTTCGAAGACCCTGCGCGCCCAGGCCGCCGAGCGCGCCGCCGCCCTGACCGCACGCGGTCACCAGCCCGGTCTCGCGGTGATCCTCGTCGGCGCCAATCCGGCGAGCGAAGTCTACGTGCGCAACAAGATCAAGGCGTGCGAGGACAACGGCTTCTTCTCGCTGAAGGATGCATACCCGGCCACGCTGTCGGAAGCCGACCTGCTCGCGCGCATCGACGAACTGAACCGCGATCCGAAAATCCACGGCATCCTCGTCCAGCTGCCGCTGCCCGCGCATATCGACAGCCACAAGGTGATCGAGGCGATCGCGCCGGAGAAGGACGTCGACGGCTTTCACGTCGCCAACGCCGGCGCGCTGATGACCGGCAAGCCGCTGTTCCGCCCGTGCACGCCGTACGGCGTGATGAAGATGTTCGAAGCGCACGGCATTGCGCTGCAGGGCGCGAACGCGGTCGTGATCGGCCGCTCGAACATCGTCGGCAAGCCGATGGCGATGATGCTGCTCGACGCCGGCGCGACCGTGACGATCTGCCACAGCAAGACGCGCGACCTCGCCGCGCACACGCGCGCGGCCGACATCGTGGTCGCCGCGGTCGGCAAGCGCAACATCCTGACCGCCGACATGGTGAAGCCCGGCGCGACCGTGATCGACGTCGGCATGAACCGCGACGACGAAGGCAAGCTGTGCGGCGACGTCGATTTCGCGGGCGTGAAGGAAGTGGCCGGCCATATCACGCCGGTGCCGGGCGGCGTCGGCCCGATGACCATCACGATGCTGCTGATCAACACGATCGAAGCCGCCGAGCGCGCCGCCGCGGCCGCCTGATTCCCCCTCCGCCGTTCCGGCGCGCGTCGCATGCGCGCGCCGGCCTCTCGCCGGCCACCCTGCCGGCCGTCCCCAGGCCGCCTTTCATCCCGCATTCGACCCCGCGTCAATCGCATCGTTAGAAACTAACGATTGGAAAGCGCGCGATGCGCCCCAATAATGTCGATATCGGGCGCCGCCTCGCATGGCGCGCCTTACCCTTTTCACTCCGGTTCATCCGGCAACAGACAGGGAGTCTTATGTCCGCCAGCGCCAACACCAATCCGCTTCTCGATTTCTCGGGCCTGCCCCGCTTCGGCGAGATCCGCCCGGAACACGTGACGCCCGCGCTCGACACGCTGCTCGAGGCCGCCAACCGCGCGGTCGAAACCGCGAGCGCGGCCGCGACGCCGGCGACCTGGGCGGAAGTGGTCGAGACGGTCGAGCACGCGACGGAGCCGCTCGGTCGCGCCTGGGGGGTCATCGGCCACCTGAACGCGGTCGCCGATACGCCCGAACTGCGGGCCGCCTACGGCGAGAACCTGCCGCGCGTGACCGAATTCTGGTCGAGCGTCGGCCAGAACCTCGCGCTGTACGAGAAGTACAAGGCGATCGCCGCGGGCGCCGAATACGCCACGCTGTCCGCCGAACGCCGCAAGATCCTCGACAACGCACTGCGCGATTTCCGCCTGTCGGGCGCCGAACTGCCCGAGGACCGGAAGCCGCGCTTCGCGGAACTGCAGGAGCAGCAGGCCGCGCTGTCGAAGGCGTTCTCCGACCACGTGCTCGACGCGACCAACGCGTACGCGTACTTCGTGCAGGACGAAGCCGAGCTGGCCGGCCTGCCGGGCGACGCGATCGAAGCCGCCCGCGAGGCCGCGCAAAAGGACGGCAAGGACGGCTGGAAATTCACGCTGCACTTCCCGTCGTACTTCCCGGTGCTGCAATACGCCGACAACCGCGCGCTGCGCGAGACGCTGTACCGCGCCTATGCGACGCGCGCATCGGAACTCGGGCCGCAGTACGGCGAAGGCAAGGCCGAATGGGACAACACGGCGATCGTCGCCGATGAGCTGAAGCTGCGCCGCGAAGAGGCGCAGATGCTCGGCTACCGCAACTTCGCCGAAGTGTCGCTCGCGCCGAAGATGGCCGAATCGCCGCAGCAGGTCGTCGCGTTCCTCGAGGATCTCGCGACCCGCGCACGCCCGCACGCGGAGACGGACTGGGACGAACTGCGCACGTTCGCCGCGAAGGAACTCGGTCTCGCCGAGCTCGCGCCGTGGGACGTCGCGTACGCATCCGAGAAGCTTCGCCAGCAGCGCTATGCGTTCTCGGAAAACGAGGTCAAGCAGTATTTCCCGGAACCGGCCGCGCTGAAGGGCCTGTTCACCGTCACCGAAACGCTGTTCGGCGTGCGGATCAAGCCCGACGACGCGCCGGTGTGGCACAAGGACGTGCGCTTCTTCCGCGTCGAGAACCGCGACGGCTCGCTGGTCGCGCAGTTTTACCTCGACCTGTATGCCCGCGAAGGCAAGCGCGGCGGCGCATGGATGGACGATGCGCGTTCGCGCGCGAAGCGCGGCAGCGCCGTCCAGACGCCCGTCGCCTATCTCACCTGCAACTTCTCCGCGCCGGTCGGCGGCAAGCCCGCGTGCTTCACGCACGACGAAGTGATCACGCTGTTCCATGAATTCGGCCACGGGCTGCACCACATGCTCACGCGCGTCGACGAGCTCGGCGTGTCGGGCATCAACGGCGTCGAATGGGACGCGGTCGAGCTGCCGTCGCAGTTCATGGAGAACTTCTGCTGGGAATGGGACGTGCTGTCGTCGATGTCTTCGCACGTCGACACGGGCGCCGCGCTGCCGCGCGAACTGTTCGACAAGATGATCGCCGCGAAGAACTTCCAGAGCGGGCTCGGCACGCTGCGCCAGATCGTGTTCTCGATGTTCGACATGCTGCTGCACGTCGACTTCGATCCGGCGGGCAGCACCGGCGTCACCGCGTTCGCGCGCGAAATCAACGAGCGCTACCACGTGATCCCGCAGGCGGCGTTCTCGCGCTGGCCGAACACGTTCAGCCACATCTTCGCGGGCGGCTACGCGGCCGGCTACTACAGCTACAAGTGGGCCGAAGTGCTGTCGGCCGACGCCTACGCGGCATTCGAGGAAGCGGCCGCCGCGAGCGGCAGCGTGCTCGATGCGGCGACCGGCACGCGCTATCGCCGTGAAATCCTCGAGGTCGGCGGCAGCCGCCCGGCGATGGATTCGTTCAAGGCGTTCCGCGGCCGCGAGCCGCAGATCGATGCGCTGCTGCGCCACAACGGGATGGCCTCGCCCGCCCACTGAGCATGCCGCCCGGCCCCGGCGGCCGCGTGGAAGGCAAGGCACCGCTGCGGCGGTGCCTTTTTCATGGCGCGGACGTTTCGTCGCCGAACAGCGAGAATTGCCCGTGGCGCTCGGCGGTATCCTCGTCGATCCGCACGCCGACGCCAAGCAGCCGCACCGCCTGCGCGCGCCGTTGCAGCCCCTTCGCGAGCAGCGTGACCGCCGTTTCCGCATTCGTCGCGTCAGCCACGCACTCGACCGTCGTGCGCTGGAAATCGGCGAAGCGGATCTTCACGTACAGCTTGCGGACCGATCGTGCGGCGCCTGCGCGGGCGATGCGCGCGTCGAGCTGCACGACGAGACGGCGAATTTCCTCCGCGCACTGCTCGAGCGTCGTCAGGTCGGTCACGTAGGTCGTCTCGACGCTGACCGACTTGCGCTCCTGGTCGGCCTGCACGGGCCGTTCGTCGATCCCGCGCGACAGTTCGTAAAGCCTGCGCCCGAACGCGCCGAATTCGCGATGCAGGTCGATCAGCGGCCAGTCGCGCAATTGCGCGCAGGTCTGGATGCCGAGCCGGTCGAGCCGCGCGGCCGTCACCTTGCCGACGCCGTGCAGCTTGCGCACCGGCAGCGCCGCGACGAACGCGTCGATTTCGTGCGGCCGCACGACGAACAGGCCGTCGGGCTTGTTCCAGTCGGACGCGATCTTCGCGATGAACTTGTTCGGCGCGACGCCGGCCGACACCGTCACGCCGACCGTGTCGTACACGCGCTGGCGAATCTCCTGTGCGATCAGCGTCGCACTGCCCTGGCACCGCTCCGACCCGCTGACGTCGAGGTACGCCTCGTCGAGCGACAGCGGCTCGACATCGGACGTGTAGTCGCGATAGATCGCCATGATCTGCCGCGACGCCGCGCGATATTTGTCCATCGCGGACGGCAGGATCAGCAACTCGGGGCACTTGCGCATCGCCAGCGCCGACGACATCGCGGAATGCACGCCATAGCGCCGCGCCTCGTAGTTGCAGGTGGCAATCACGCCGCGCTGGTCGGGCCGGCCGCCGACCGCGAGCGGCCGGTTGCGCAACGATGGGTCGTCGCGCATCTCGACCGACGCGTAGAAGCAGTCGCAATCGCAATGGATGATCTTGCGCATGCGCGGCGGCGCGTCGCCCGGCGGCGGCGCGGACGGATCGGCAGGCGGGATGACGGTCGGGTTCACGGTGCCGATACTGTACAAAAACACAGTGCCGGTTTCAACTGTCGCGTACGCCCCCGGGCGGCGGCGCCGTACCGGCCCGCTTCGCGCGGATCGTACCGCCGGGCGCCGGCGGCGGCGCCTATACTCGTCCGCCTTGACGTGCATAAGGCAAAGGTGACGGATGAAGACGATCGGACTGATCGGCGGCATGAGCTGGGAATCGTCGGCCGAGTATTACCGGATGATCAACCGCCATTCGAAGGCGGTGCACGGCGGCCACCACAACGCGAAGAGCGTGCTGGTCACGGTCGATTTCGCGGAGATCGAAGCGCTGCAGCGCACGCGCGACTGGGCCGCGCTTGGCGAACGGATGGCCGGCGCCGCACGGCAGCTCGAAGCGGCCGGCGCCGATCTCGTCGTGCTGACCACCAACACGATGCACCGCGTGCACGACGCGATCGAAGCCGCGGTGACGCTGCCGTTCCTGCACATCGCCGATCCGACCGGCGCCGCGCTACGCGACGCGGGCATCGGGCGCGTCGCGCTGCTCGGCACGCGCTACACGATGGAGTTGCCGTTCTATGTGGAACGGCTGCGCGAGAAATTCGGGCTGGAGGTGCTCGTGCCGGACGAACGCGGGCGCGACGACGTGCACCGGATCATCTACGACGAGCTGTGCCACGGCATCATTTCGCCGCAATCGCGGGCGACGTACGTGACGATCATCGAGCAACTGGCGAAGCGCGGCGCGCAGGCGGTCATCCTCGGCTGTACGGAGATCACGCTGCTGATCGACGCGGACGACTCGCCGCTGCCGGTGTTCGACACGACCGCGCTGCATGCTAAGGCGGCGGTCGAATGGGCGGCGGGCTAACGGCCCGCCGCCTTCAGCCCAGGACGCTCAGGACGCTTCGGCCGGTACGCGCGACGGTTCGCGCGACTCGCCGGGCTGTTCGAACGGGCACGCGGCCGCGAACGGCGCGCGCTCGCCCTGCCCCGGCGTGCCGATCAACGCGATCAGCCCGCACGCGAGCGACCCGCGCCAGTGCAGGTAGTCGTGGCCGCTCGCCGTCGACGCATAGCGCACCGCGTAGCCCCTCGCCTGCAGCACGTCGCGCAGATGGCGGCTCGTCGTGCCGATGCCTGCCGGCCCCTTGCCGTCCTCGAAGCGGCCGCTCTCCAGATAGAAGCGCACGGGCAGACGCTCCCGCGCCGCGTACTCGCGCGTGAGCCATTCGGCGGTGCGCGTGCGCGCATCGCCCTGCACGGGCGCCCACCAGAACGAGCCCGACTGGCTCAGCACGTTGCCGAACAGCTCGGGGTGACGCAGCGCCGCGTAGGCAGACGCGAGGCCGCCGTAGCTCGACCCTGCGATCACGGTCCGCGCCGCCGGCGCGCTCACGCCCTCGCGCGCCGCCCACGGCATCAGTTCTTCCGCGAGAAAGCGCGCGAACGCGGGATTCGGCGGCAGTTCCCGGCCGCGCGTCGCGCTGTCCGGATTGCCGACGATGAGCGCCGCGGTGCGCGGCACGCGTCCCTCCGCGATCAGGTTGTCGAGGATCGTCGGCGTCGGCACCGTGTCGACGTAGGCGTGCGCGTCGAACACCACGACGAGTGCGCGCGCGGGATCGTCCGCACGATAGCCGGCCGGTCGATACACGTACACGTCGCGGGTATTGCCGAGCACCGTGCTCGCGAACCGGTGTGCGGTCACCGTGCCGGCCGGCACGTTCGCGCGCGGCGCGATCCACGGCTGCGGCGGAGCGTCGCGCAACTCGAGCACCGACTTGCCCTGGTACACGTCGGGCGCGGGGTGCATGAACGAGCGCGGATTGAGCGGATCGCGCTGCACGGTCGCGAGAATCGCGCGGCGCCGCGCGCCGTCATCGAGATCCAGTTCGGGCACGTCCGGTGCGAGCAGATAGCTGATGCGGGTCGCGGCCGGCACCACGTAGCTGCGATACCAGACGTCGCTGCCCGGCAGGTGCAGCAACGTGTCGTGCTCGCCCGACGGGCTGCCGAGCAGCCGCACATTGTCGCGGGCGCCGCGCCACAGGAACGTGACGAGCCGCGTCGCTTCGTCGGGCGGGTTCAGGCCGCGCGCGATCGTCGCATCGGTACGGGCCGGCTGCGCGGGCGCCGGTTCGACGAGCGGCGTGCCGCTTGCCGCTGCCTCGCGCCAGAACGCGTCGGTCGTGCCGCCCGCCGCGAGTTCGGCGGCCAGCTTCGCGACGCGCGGGCTCGCGATGCCGGGCACCGGCGCATGCTGCTGCGCGCGCGGCACGCGGCTCACGATCGCGAGCCGGTATGCGCACAGGCCGTCGGGCGGCAGCGCACCGGCGTCGGGCGCCGACACCTGCAGCGCATAGCCGCCGTTCGCCGGCGCGACGAACATGAAATCGCGCGACTGCCCGTCGGCCGTCACGAGTCGCCGCAGATGCCGGCCGTCTTCGGTCGCGAGATCGACATTGGCCGCCGCGCCGTCGAGGCGGCCCTGGACGAACGTACCGGCGTCGAGCGCCAGTGCGTAGGCCGCCGGCGCCCGTGCGACATTGCCCGTCACCACGTCGCCCGACGCGAACGCGCCTTCCGCATGCGAGATCGGCATGCCGATCGCCGCCAGCGCCAGCGCCGCGCCGACGCGCCACATGCACGCGATGCGCGTGGCCCGGTTCAGGAGATGAGTCATCGTGCGCCTCAGAAGTCGACGGTAGCCGACACCTTGAAGGTGCGCGGCGCATTCTGCGTGACGAAGCCGTCGTTGAACGTGCCGGCCCAGAACGTGCGGTTCGCGACGTTCTCGACGGCGCCGCGCAGCACGACCGCCTTGCCGGCGATCTGCGTCGCGTAGCGCGCGCCGAGATCGAACCGGGTCCAGCCCGGGATGCGTTGCGTGTTCGTCGAGTTGACGAACTGCGCGCTCGTCGCCACCGCGCGGCCGGACAACGTCAGCCCCTGCACCCACGGCGTATCCCATTCGAGGCCGAGGTTCGCGGTCCATTTCGGCACGCCGTACGCCGTGTTGCCGTCATAGGCGCCGCCGGCCGTGTGCGTCAGCAGCGCCTGCGTGTATGCGACGCCGCCCAGCACGCGCAGCCTCGGCACCACCTGGCCGAACACGTTCCATTCGACGCCGCGGTTGCGCTGCTCGCCGTCGGCGCTGTACAGGTTGGTCGCGACGTCCTTCAGCATGCTCGGCTTCGTGATCTGGAACAGCGACAGCGTGTTCGCGAAGGTTTCGGTCTCCCACTTCGCGCCGACCTCCACCTGCTTGCTCTTGTACGGCGCGAACATCTGCCCGTAGTTCTTCGCGGTGACGTCGGTCACGGTGTCGCCCTGGGTCAGCCCCTCGACGTAGTTCGCATACAGCGATACGTCCGGCCCGAACGGCCTGACGACGATCGCGAACGCCGGCGTCAGCGCGGTCTCGTTGTAATCGGCGGTCTTCAGCCCCGTCGCGGCCGCATAGGTCTTCGCATGGACCCGCTGGCTGCGCAAGCCGAGCGTGAGCTGCACGCGATCGCGCGCGAACGACAGCGTGTCGGCCAGCGCGACGCTCGTCAGTTCGGCCTCCGACGTCTTCGGCGCAGAACCCGGCGACGGCGCGAGCGGCGGATCGATCGGCGCGTAGATGTTCGACGCGAACGTCGCGCTCGTCCGGTTGATCGTGCCCGACTCGATCTGCAGCGAGGTCACGCCGAGCGACACCTGATGGCTGACGGGCCCCGTGTTGAACTTGGCGCGGGCGCCGGCCTCGATCGACGTCGTGTCGGTGTAGCCGTTCTGGTTGTACGTGACCGCGCGATAGTTGCCGTTCGGCTGAATCGCGCCGGCCCGCGTCCCGTTGATGAAACCCGAGTAGCGATAGCTGAGGCCGCCGATCCCCGCATACGCGGTGATGCGGTCGGTCAGGTCGAGTTCGCCGCGCGCGACGATCGCCTGGTTCTCGAGCTTGCCCCATGCGCCGTGCAGCAGGTTCGTGCCGGGCGACGGCGGGCTCACGACCTTGCTGGCGAACGACGCCATCCACGGGCTGCCGTTGTCGAAGCGCTCCGTGTCCGTATAGGCGTCGAGCGAGAACCGCGCGCGCTCGCCCTTCACGTCGAACGCGAGCGACGCGAGTTCGCGCTTCTTGCTCTGCCCGTCCATCGTCGTGCGGCCGTCGCGATAGGCGCCGTTCACGCGAATGCCGACCTGGTTCTTGTCGCCGAAGCGCCGGCCGAGATCCGCGTGCACGCCGAACTGGCCGTCCGAGATGTAGTCGGTGGTGAGCCGCGCGAGCGGCGTATCGCCCGCCCGCTTCGGCACGAGGTTGATCGCCCCGCCGACGCCGCCGCTCGGCGAGATGCCGTTCAGCAGCGCGTTCGGCCCTTTCAGCACTTCGATGCGCTCGATGAACTCGGTGGGCGAGTGACCGTACGGCGCGAGCCCGTACATCCCGTTGAATGCGAGATCGTCGGCGATTACGTTGAAGCCGCGGATCGTGTAGTTCTCGACGATGTGGCCGGTCGACGTCGTGAAGCGCACCGACGGATCGTTCTCCAGCACGTCGGCGACGGTGCTGGCCTGCTGGTTCTCGATCAGCGCCGACGTATAGCTCGTGATGTTGAACGGCGCGTCCATGAAATCGGCGTTGCCGAGCATGCCGAGCCGGCCCCCGCGCGCGACCTGCCCGCCGGTGTACGCCTCGGGCAGCTGGTCCGCCCGCGCGTTCACGATGATCGCCGGCAGCGTCGCGCCGGCGCCCGCCGCGGCCGTCGAGGCCGATGCGCGGCGGCGCACCAGGTAGCCGCCGCCGGTGCGCACGGCCTCGAGCCCGTGCGGCGCCAGCAGGCGCGCGAAACCTTCCGCGACGCTCATGCGCCCGTTCAGCCCGTCGCTCGAAAGGTGCTGCGTGAGCGCCGCGTCGCTCGCCAGTTCGACGCCGGCCGCCACCGCGAAGCGATTCAGCGCGACGTCGAGCGGGCCGGCCGGAATCGCATAGGCGCGCCGCTCGTCGGTATCGACGCGCGACGGCGGATCGTCGGGCTGCGCCTGCGCGCCGATCGGCATGGCAAGCGCCAGTGCGGCGGCGAGCGCCGGTTCGAGCGCGCGCGACGCGGCGCGGCGGCGCGCGGGCCGGCTGGCGGAACGGGAAGCTGCATACGGGGAAAACCGGCGGAACGCCATGATGAAGAATCCTTTGGGTTCGGAATGTTGCGAAGGTGCATCGTGTATTCCGAACGAACCGCCGAAACCCTCAATCGCGTCGCGAAATTTTTTTCTGATGACCGTGTGCCGGCGTTCAGCGCGGGACGACCGTGACCCAGTAGCGCGTGCGGTAGACGACCTCGACCGGCAGCGCGGTGCGCAGGCCGGCGAGCGCGCGATCGGTGTCGGTCAGCGAGAACACGCCCGACACCGACAGGCGCGCGAGCGACGGATCGCAGCGCAGGACGCCGGGCCGGTAGCGCGCGAGTTCGGCGCACCATGCGTCGACGCGCATGCGTTCGGCGATCAGCCGGCCCTGCGTCCATGCGTTCGCGCGCGCCGCGGCCGGCTCGCGCGGCGCGAAGCCGTCCGCGTCGAAGCGGACGGCTTCGCCCGCTTCGAGCCGCAGCACACGCCCGGCCGCGCGGGCCGGGCGGATCTCGACGGCACCGTCGAACACGTCGACGCGGGTGCGCACGCCTTCGTCCGACACCGTGAAGCGCGTGCCGAGCGCGCGTGCCACCCCTTGCCGCGTCTCGACGCGCAGCGGCCGCCCCGCCGCATCGTGCGCCGTCTCGACGTGGACGGCGCCGCGCACGAGCACGATGCGGCGCTCGTGCGAATCGAAGCGCACGTCGATCGCGCTCGCCGTATCGAGCCAGACCTGTGTGCCATCCGCGAGCGTGACGTCGCGCACTTCGCCGATGTCGGTCGCATAGTCGGACGCGGCCGATTGCCACAGACGCGTGCTGCGTACGCCGTAGCTCGCGCCGCCGAGCGTGATCGCCCAGCCGAGCGCGCGCATCGCGCGCCGGCGTGCGGGCCGGGCCGGCTGCGCGAGCAGGACGCCGCGCGCCGTATCGGCCGGCACGCTGGCGAACTTCGCGTCGATGCCGGCAAGCCGTTGCCACGCGCGCTCGTGCTCGGGGTGTTCGGCACGCCAGGCCTCGCAGCGGCGCCGGTCGTCGTCGGTCGCATCGCCCGACCACAGGCGGGCAAGCCAGCCGATCGCCTGCTCGACGACGGCTTCGGGCAATGCGTCGCCCTGCCGCCCGCTCACGATGCGCTCCCGTAAAGCGCCGCGTAGCACGCGCGCAGCGCGGACGCGACATACTTCTCGACCGACGACACCGACACGCCGAGCCGCTCGGCGATCTCGCGATAGGTCAGCCCGTCGAGCTTGCACAGCAGCAACGCCGAGCGCGCGTTCGCGGGCAGGCGATCAAGCATTGCGTCGATTTCGCACAGCGTCTCGATCACGAGTGCGCGGGTTTCAGGAGAAGGCGCCTCGGCCTCGGGCCGGTACCGCAGCGTATCGAGATAGGCCGATTCGATATGCCGCCGGCGATAGAGGTCGATCACGAGGCCGTTCGCGATCTGGGTCAGGTAACGACGCGAATCGTCGGGTTGAGGCGTCGTGCCGGATGCGAGCACGCGCAGATAGGTATCGTGCGCGAGATCGGCCGCGTCGCACGCATTGCCGAGCCGCTTGCGCAGCCAGCCGCGCAGCCAGCCGTGATGATCGTTGTAGAGCGCACGGAAGCCCCGTTGCGCATGACTGTCGATGACGCCCATGTTCCCCGACGCCGCCTGGTCGCGCAGCGCCCCATTAATAATAATGATTCTCATTCATTTTATGAGACGGATGGCGAACCTGGCAAGCGGGAATCCCTGCCCGCTGCAGCGTTTCCGGGGCCGGAAAACAAAAAACCCGGCATGGAGCCGGGTTCCTGTCGACGAAACGCGCATCGGTCACTTGCGCTGCACATCGTCTGGTGTGCTTGGTTGCGGGGGTAGGAGCGTCGCCCCAAACCCGGTCAGAGGCCTTGACATGAAAAGCGATACCGAGAGCAACCAGGCCCGGATCGTAGGACAGCAGATGCAGACGGTCGGCCAAGCCGTCGATACCTACATCGCCAATCGTTACACGCCGATCAGCCAGTTGCAGAACGCAGCCGGTGGGGCTGGCGATCCTGGCCCGCGCACCTGCTCGGGCACGACCTGCGCGATCATGATCCAGACTCTGGTGAACGAAGGCCTGTTGCCCGCGACCCATCAGAACCCGAACAGCTTCGGGGCGCGCTACAACATCACCCTGTCTGTTTCCGGCACGTCGCCCAACTGGGACGTGACAGGACTGGTTGCCACGCCACAGCCCTGGCCGAGCCAGTGCCGCGCAGATCGACGGCTACGGAGGCGTCTGGAACGCACCGATCACAACCGGGCGATCGCTGGGCCTACTGGGCTTTCAGGCCGGCACGGGGACCAACCTCTATTCAGTCTACCTGCGCCGGGACGGCTCCTTGCCAATGACAGGTGGCCTGAACATGTCGGACGGCATCATTCACAACATCAACAACGCCGGCAATATCACCGGCACGGGGCAATTTCAATCCACCCAGGTCGTCACCAGCTACGATAAATCGAACGGTAACCTGGATATGACTGGGACAGCGACGATCCTAGGCAATGCGAACATTTCCGGCGGCGTTGGCGCGGGAGGAAGCATCACAGCGACTGGCGAAATCTACTCGTCCACCAGCTTGCAAACCACCAATGGATACCTCAACGCTGGCGACAATATCTACGGAAACGGATACCTGGCCGTTACTCGAAAGGTTCAGGGTAGTTACATGAAGCCGACGGGAGGCGCATCGGCTGGAGGTGGCCGCGCTCCTGATGCTGCAATCGGAAATGACGGAGCGCAGGACCTGTTTTGTAAAAGTGGGGCGTGGACTACTGGCGGCTCTGGCGGCGGCCAATACGTCCTTCGGAAATACTGGCCCGGTGGTGCATTAGTTCCCGCAGATCAGGTCATGTGCCAAGCTAACCCGGAGACCGGCGGTTGCAGTTGTCCAGGCGGAACAACAGATGTTGAATACATGACAGGCCAATCCGACGCTTACAGCGCATGGGACTCTTTTTTTGAGACTCATTTCTGTGCAAGTTGATCCTCGACAAGTCCCCACGCATATCGTATCTGCCAGCGACGATGCAAAGCTTGCTATGCAAGATTTTTTTCCAGGTCGACCTCATGGATACGCTCTTTTCCTGAGCGTATCCGCGACGGCTTGAATGAAAGCGCCCGCTTTTCAACCAGATGCCAGGACAGCCATGCACAGATGAAGGTCACCACAACCGTTGAAAGCAAGTGAAGCGTAAATGACCCGGATGCCCCGAATTTCCATATCAGCGTTTGCTGCACAATAAATGCATAGATGTAGACGCCATAGGAAAGATCCCCGAAGCGACCAAACCGCCGAAGAAACGGAGTGGAAGCTTCGCCTGTAAAAATGACCAGGCACGGCATCGCAACCAACACGCCCAGCACATGCCAGCCCAGCATGAACAGCGCTGTTCCGACAGTCAGGGAGCCGACAATCAGCAAGACTTGGCGATCCGCCCACCAGTCGCGAAATAGTTGAAGCAGCGCTCCGGCAAGAAAGAACAGCCCATATTCCCTCGACCAATTTCGGACAGGATTGGTCTCGCCGTGGTAGACACCAAAGTGATAAATGGCCAAGCCGACGATTCCAAATAGCGCTATCCAGCGCCAGCGAAGCGCGCCTGCAACCGCGGCAACGACGAGCACTAGATACCAATGCACTTCAACCGGAATAGTCCACAAGGAGCCATTGACGGCCCTTGGAAAGGGGTTGTGGGTAAAAACATCCGGCAAGTAGGAAGTGCCGCCGCCTATCACCCGGAGATTGCCAAAGTATTCGCGTAGTCCTGGCGATGAAAAATAGTTCTTGACATCAAGGCCAGAAACAATCGGTCCGACCAGGAGCGCGGCAATACACGTCACGATGAACAGCCCTGGCCAGATCCGCAGGAAGCGCTTTGCCAGAAATCTGAAAGCGTTCGGATCACGCAGCCAGCTTTGGGTGACGAGATAACCGCTGACGATAAAAAAGATGCAAACGCCCAAGCCCCCGAGCCCGAAACGTTCACCTAGACCAGTATCTATACCAGGTCGCCCCATCAATGCATGCTGATGGCTGAATAAAACCATTGATGCTGCAAAAAGTCTTAAAAAATCGAAATTATTTTCATTGCACTTCATTTTTGAATTTTTATCTCGTTGTTTTCTATTGAATGCTGACATTCCCCGAGGCGATAGTATCGTTGGCCCTACCTAAACCGGTCAACGTTTCCGTGACAGTTTTGGCCCGCATGGTGACGTCAGCTTGGCGGGCTGGGGGACCCTGAGCGCAAGCGACCCAAGGATTTGAAATCCTTGCGGAGATCGCAGCAGCGGTCACCGTATTGGATCGGCATGGGGCGGGCAGCGCTCTGGCTCTGCCCGCCCCATGCGTGAGCGTGTCCGGCCGGCTCAGCACGTCAAGGACAAGCCCCTGCGGGGTTGCTGCGCGATCCTTGACCCGCCGCCCCGTCCAGGGCGATCAATGCGCCCACGACGGTTTCACGAACGGCCGGTGCAGGTAGAGCCGGTCATGCCCGACGGCTCGCACTTCATCGACGTAGCGCAGGACGCCAAGGCGGATCGGCGCATCGCACACCGGCACGTTACGGACGCCCGCTGCCGTCTTGCCGTCGGTGATGCTGATGTAATGGACGCCGTTGTCGGCCAGCTTCACATCCGCCGGAGCGATCCGCGTCGCCTCGCTGATCCGCAGGCCGGTGAACAGCGCCATCAGCGGCGGAAACCACAGATCCGGCGCGCTGGCCCAGGTCTTGAAGCCCGCGGACTCGAACACGGCGCGCATGTCGTCCGGCGTGATCGGCTCGCAGGACCGCGCCTTGGCCAGCCATTCGCATTTGCTCAGCACGAACAAGCCGGCCACCGGGTTCAGATCCGAGGCGGTGTAGTGCCCGTTGTTGATGGCATATTTGAAAAAATCATGCAGCGTCAGCAGCTTGTTGTCGGCCGTCTTGCCGGTCTGGCGTTCGGCCCGCAACGCGGCCTTGCAGCCCACCAGCACGGATTTCCGCAGCATGTTGATCGGCACATCGTTCGGCTCGGCAGTACCGATCCGGCAGCGGAAATCTTCCAGGTGCAGGCGTTTTACATTGACCATGCGCGGCGTGTTTTTCAGGGTCCGCTCGGTCAGCCACATGTCGGCCACATCGGAGAGCATCAGGCCGCCCTGCAGGGCGGCCTCGTGCCGCTCGCGCTCGGCCACGGCCTCATCAATGGCGGCCCACGGCACTTCCGCTTCGTTCGGGGCGATTCCAACCGGCAGCGGGGCCGTAGGCTCCGGCGCGGGCAGCGGCATTTGCCGAACGATTTCGAGGGTCTCGCGCAGCGCCCGGGCGTCCTCGGGCGCGCCGTCCGTCTTGCAGATACCCCGGCGCACATCGGTCGATCTCAAAGCGCAGATCGGCGTCGGGATCGGGCTTGGGCCGGGGTTAGTTCGGGTCAATGATGCTCATGCGGCCCTGGCGGTGTCGTTGCCGCGCGAGGTAGAGATTGCGTTCCATCGCAAACCGACGCCTCACGCGGATCATTGGTGCGAAGGCTCCGCCAGCGATTGCGTTCGCGCCAGTAACAGACACCGTGCCGGGAGACGTAGAGCCGGGGGAACCCGGTGCGAGTACAGGCCGAAGCGCTCACTTGCGCGTTTGGTTGCGGATGCTCTCGGGCAGCCATGGTATAGCACCACCCGGAAAGCAAAAAGGCCTTGATTTCGCTATGAAATCAAGGCCTTTCGCTTGAAACTGGTTGCGGGGGTAGGATTTGAACCTACGACCTTCGGGTTATGAGCCCGACGAGCTGCCAGACTGCTCCACCCCGCGTCAGAGAAATAAATTATAGGGTGATGAAGTACTCACGTCAATACTTTTGTCACAATTTTCGTCAACCTCGCGGAGGCGGCGGCACGCGCGCCCCGCTCCGCTCCGCGTCGAACGCGTTCGCGCCGCAGGCTCGCGGTAAGATGGCGGCCTTCGCATTCACCCCGCACGCACACTCCCGTTCATGAAAATCGCCACCTGGAACGTCAATTCGCTCAACGTCCGCAAGCAGCATGTGATCGACTGGCTCGCGCAAAGCGGAACCGACGTGCTGTGCCTGCAGGAACTGAAGCTGCCGGACGAGAAATTCCCGCGCGCGGATCTCGAGGCGGCCGGCTACCGCAGCTGGTTCACGGGCCAGAAGACCTACAACGGCGTTGCGATCCTCGCGCGCGACACGCTTTCCGTCGACGAGGCGGACGTCGTGCGCAACATCCCCGGCTTCGACGATCCGCAGCAGCGCGTGGTCGCCGCGACGGTCGACGGCGTGCGCATCGTGTCCGCGTATTTCCCGAACGGCCAGGCGCCCGACTCCGACAAGTTCGTCTACAAGATGCAATGGCTCGACGCGCTGCAGGCATGGCTGCGCACCGAGCTGCAGCGCTACCCGAAGCTCGCGCTGCTCGGCGACTACAACATCGCGCCGGAAGACCGCGACGTGCACGATCCCGCGAAATGGGAAGGCCAGAACCTCGTGTCGCCGCAGGAACGCGCGCACTTCGCGCAGCTGATCGAGCTCGGCTTCGTCGATGCGTTCCGCCGCTTCGAACAGCCCGAGAAGACTTTCACGTGGTGGGACTACCGGATGATGGCGTTCCGCCGCAACGCGGGGCTGCGCATCGACCACATCCTGCTGTCGCCGGCGCTCGCGCAGACCTGCACGTCGTGCGAGGTCGATCGTACGCCGCGCACGTGGGATCAGCCGTCCGACCACACCCCCGTCATCGCGGTGGTCGGCTGACCACACCCCGCCCGCGCGCTCAACGCCGCGCGGGCGCCGGCCCGAGATGGGCCCACAGGAAACCGAACTCCGCCGCGTCGGCTTCCGCGCGTTCGAGATCGTCGGCGCTGCCGTGGCCGCCGTCGGTGTTCTCCCAGTACCACACCCGTTCGTGACCGAGCGCATGCATGCGTGCGGCCATCTTGCGCGCGTGCGCGGGATGCACCCGGTCGTCGCGCGTCGACGTGGTCAACAGCAACGGCGGATAGGCGACGCCTTCGCGCACGCGGTGATACGGCGAATACGCGGCCAGCGCTGCGCCTTCGCGCGGATCGTCCGGATCGCCGTATTCGTCGAGCCACGCGGCGCCCGCGTGCAGCTTCGGATAGCGTCGCATGTCGAGCAGCGGCACGCGACAGAGCACCGCGCCGAACAGCTCCGGCCGCTGCGCCATGCACGCGGCGACCAGCAGCCCGCCGTTGCTGCCGCCTTCGATCCCGAGCCGGGCGGCGCTCGTCACACCGGTCGCGACCAGATCCTCGGCCACCGCGATGAAATCGTCGAACGAACGCTGGCGGTTTTCGCGCTGCGCGCCGACGTGCCAGCGCGGCCCGAACTCGCCGCCGCCGCGGATGTGCGCGAACGCCATCACGCCGCCGCGCTCGAGCCACGCGATGCCGAACGCGTCGCTGTAGCCCGGCAGGTTGGGGATCGCGAAACCGCCATAGCCGGACAGCAGGCACGGCCGCGCAACGCGCGCGGCGCCGTCGGTCGCGTCGAGGGAGTCGCGCGGCCCGATCAGCGTGTACGGCACCGTCGTGCCGTCCGGCGAGCGCGCGCTCGCGCGGCGCACGACGAGCCCGGCCGCGTCGAACTGCACCGGCGGCCGGTCGAGCAGCACGCGGCGCGACGGCGCATCGTCCGCGCGATCGGCAAGATCGGCCAGCCAGCACTCGGGCGGATCGAGATAGGTGTCGACATCGACATAGACCTCGTCGTTCAGCGTCGCCTCCACCGGCTCGACGTCGATCTGCGCGTCGCCCGGCCAGTCGAACGGCCGTGCGTCCCACGTCCATGCGCCGTCGTCGGCCTGCCGCGGCTGCCACAGCATCGTGCGGTTGTGCACGTCGTCGAGCCAGCTCGCGATCAGCGTCGTGCGCGTATGCGTCCACGTGCAGGCGGACGTCGACGGCTGCGGCGCAAACAAGGTCGTGAATGCGCGCGATCCGGCCTGGAACGCCTGCTCGCGGATCGCGAGCAGCGAGCCGCCCGCATGGCGCACGCCGTCGCAGTCCCAGTCGAGGCGCGGCTCCAGCACGAGCCAGCCTTCCCAGAAGCCGACCTCCACATGCGTCGGCACGTCGTAGCGCGCCCATTCGCCCGCATCGGTCAGCCGGTATGCATGCGCATCGAAAAAGTCGACGCTGCGCCATGCGACGTGGCGCTTGTCGATCGGGTCAAACCACGCGCCCGCGCTGATATCGTCGGGTTCGCCGCGAAAGACGACGGGCGCATCGGCGAGCGCCGTGCCGCGCACCCAGCGTCGCGCTTCATACGGATAGCCGGCGGCCGTCGCATGCGCTTCGCCGCGATCCCAGCTCACGTAGACGGTATCGCGATCGATCCAGCCGACCGTGTGATGGCCCGGCTCGTCGATCGTGAAGCCGCCGTCGACGAAACGACGCTCGACGAGATCGAATTCGCGCACGACGACCGCGTCGGCCCCGCCCGGCGACAGCGACAGCAGCACGCGATCGCCGTCCGGATACAGGATGGCATCCTGCTCGAACACCCACGACTCGCCCTCCTCCGCGCCCAGCGCGTCGACGTCGAGCAGCGTTTCCCACGCCGGACGACCGGCGCGCCAGTCGTCCCAGCGCGTGCGTCGCCACAGCCCCTTCGGATGAAGATCGTCCTGCCACAGGTCGTAGGCCCACTCGCGCCAGCGGGTCGGAATCACCGGGCGTTCGCGCGGCAGATACGCTTTCGCGAGACGCGCGGCCAATGCGCGATATGCGTCGTCGTCGCGCAGTGCGGCGCGCGTGCGCGCATTCTGCTCGTCGACCCACGCGCGGGCGCGCTTGCTGTCGAGCGCTTCGAGAAAACGGAACGGGTCGGCCCCGGCGGGCCAGCGAAAGGAGTCGGACATGGCGGATCTGCGTAACGGCAAACCGCGATTATGTCCGATCGCGGCACGCGCGATGCCCGCGCGTGCCGCGAATCGTGCTCAGGGCTCCAGATGGAGTTCCTGGATCTTGCGCGTGATCGTGTTGCGGCCGATGCCGAGCCGCTCCGCGGCCTCGACCTTGCGGCCGCGCGTGAAGTCGAGCGCCTCGCGGATCACGGCCGCCTCGAAGCGGCGCGCCAGTTCGTCCATCACGTCGGCCGAGTTCTCGCGCAGCAGCCGGGCGACCTCGGTGCGCAGGCCGTGCTCCCACAGCGGATAGCCGGCCGGCGCGCCGCCGTTCGGCGCGGCGGCCACCGGCGTGGACGCCGCCGGCGCCATACCGATCGCCGGCGGCGTGTGCGCCGCTTCGCCGGCGCCGCCGTGCGCGTCCGCGGCGTCGGCCGTCGCGACGACCGGTGCGCCGGACGGCACGAGGTCGGGCGGCAGGTCCTTGATCTCGACCGTCTGCGCGGGCGCCATCACGGTCAGCCAGTTCGCGAGGTTCTCGAGCTGCCGCACGTTGCCGGGAAACGGCAGCGACGTCAGGTATGCGAGCGCGTCGTCGGACACGCGCTTCGGCTCGACGCCGAGATCGCGCGCGCTTTTCTGCAGGAAGTGGCGCGTGAGCAGCGCGATGTCCTCGCTGCGCTCGCGCAGCGGCGGCAGGCGCAGCCGGATCACGTTGAGCCGGTGGTAAAGATCCTCGCGGAACAACCCCTGCCGCACGCGCGATTCGAGATTCTGGTGCGTCGCGGCGATCACGCGCACGTTCGCGCGCAGCGGGTTGTGCCCGCCGACCCGGTAGAACTGCCCGTCGGACAGCACGCGCAACAGGCGCGTCTGCAGGTCGAACGGCATGTCGCCGATTTCGTCGAGGAACAGCGTGCCGTTCTCCGCCTGCTCGAAGCGGCCCTGCCGCGTCGTCTGCGCACCGGTGAACGCGCCGCGCTCGTGACCGAACAACTCGGATTCCAGGAGGTCCTTCGGAATCGCCGCGGTGTTCAGCGCGATGAACGGCCCGTTCGCACGCGGGCTGTGACGGTGCAGCGCCCGTGCGACGAGCTCCTTGCCGGTACCCGATTCGCCGGTGATCAGCACGGTCGCGGCCGAGTGCGACAGGCGGCCGATCGCGCGGAACATGTCCTGCATCGCGGGCGCCTGGCCGAGCATCTCGGGCGCCTCGGCGACGCGCTCGTCCTGCGGCGCGCCGCCGCGCAGGCTTTCCTCGACCGCGCGGCGGATCAGCTCGACCGCCTTGTCGACGTCGAACGGCTTCGCGAGATATTCGAACGCGCCGCCCTGGAACGCCGCGACGGCGCTGTCGAGATCGGAGAACGCCGTCATGATGATGACGGGCAGGCCCGGAAGCCGCTCGTGCATCGCCTGCAGCAACTCCAGGCCCGAGCCGCCGGGCATCCGGATGTCGGACACGAGCACCTGCGGCGTCTCGTGGTCGAGCGCGGCCAGCGCGTCACGCACGTTCGCGAAACTCTTCGTCGCGAAGCTGTCACGGGCGAGCGCCTTTTCGAGCACCCAGCGGATCGATTGGTCGTCGTCTACTATCCAGATCGGCTTCATAGGTCGGTCAGATATTGGTGAATCCGGTGAATCGCAATGTCGCCGCTCAGTGGTCGAGCGGCAGCAAAATCTGAAACTCGGTACGTCCGGGCCGGCTTTCGACCTCGATCATCCCGTCGTGCTGCTGCACAAACGTCTGCGCAAGCGTGAGGCCGAGGCCGCTGCCGTCTTCGCGCCCGGACACGAGCGGATAGAAGATCCGGTCGCGGATCTCCTCCGGAATGCCGGGCCCGTTGTCGATCACGTGCAAATCCAGTGCCAGCCGGTACAGCCGCTTCGCGATCGTCACCTTGCGCGCGATGCGCGTGCGCAGCTCGATCTTCGCGTCGCCCTGCGCGATCCGTTCGCGCAGCGCCTGCGCGGCATTGCGCACGATGTTGAGCAGCGCCTGGATCAGTTGCTCCTTGTCGCCGCGCAGATCCGGCACGCTCACGTCGTAGTCGCGCTCGATCGTGAGCCCGCGCGGGAATTCCGCGAGCATCACCGCGCGCACGCGCTCGCAGACCTCATGAATGTTCACGTCGCCGACGATGTGCGGATGCCGGTGCGGCTCCAGCAACCGGTCGACGAGCGTCTGCAGGCGGTCGGACTCCTTGATGATCACCTGCGTGTATTCGCGCAACTCGCCGCGCTCGCGCTCGCCGAGCTCGAATTCGAGCAACTGGGCCGCGCCGCGAATGCCGCCGAGCGGATTCTTGATCTCGTGCGCGAGGTTGCGGATCAGTTGCTTGTTGACCGCGGTCAGGTCGTGGATGCGCTCCTCGCGGTCGGTGCGCGACTGCCGCTCGTTCTCGAACAGCTCGACGAGCACGAAATCGGGCGCGGTCTCGAGAAAACCGACGATCGCATGCACGTGCAGCGGTTCGCGGCCGGGCCGGTCGAGCACGGTATCGAGGTGCGTCGCATGAAAGCGCTCCTCGCCGATCGCGGTGATCGTCGATGCGAGCTCGTTCGCGTTCGGAAAGATCTCGCCCCACGGCCGCTGCGCGAGCTGCCGGCGCGAGATGTCGAGCATCGCCTCCGCGGACGGATTCGCGAACGCGATCCGCAGCGTCTTGCGGTCGAGCACGATCACGACCGTCGGCAACGCTTCCAGCCCCGCCAGCAGGCCCGAGCGGGCGAGCCGCTCGTCGTCCGTCAGTCGCTCGGGTTGCCCCGTTCTCGCCTTGATCAGATTCTTCAGAACCATCTGCGTGCTTGTCGCGCCCCAACGGGCCATGAAATGAAAATTCCCGGAACAAAAAAGGGACGGCTGGACGCCGTCCCCTTTCAGACTCCGCCGCTCCCGCCGCAGACCGCGCGACGGGAACGAACCGGCATGACGGCGCTGAATCGAAGCGCCATTGCCGATTACAGCGAGTAGTACATCTCGAACTCGATCGGGTGCGTCGTCATGCGGAACTTCGCCAGCTCCTGCTCCTTCAGTGCGAGGTACGCGTCGATCATGCCGTCGGTGAACACGCCGCCACGGGTCAGGAACTCGCGATCCTTGTCGAGCGCTTCGAGTGCCTGGTCCAGGCCCGCGCAGACGGTCGGGATCTTTGCATCCTCTTCCGGCGGCAGGTCGTACAGGTTCTTGTCGGCAGCTTCGCCCGGATGGATCTTGTTCTGGATGCCGTCGAGGCCGGCCATCATCAGCGCCGTGAAGCACAGGTACGGGTTCGCCATCGGGTCCGGGAAGCGCGTTTCGATGCGGCGGCCCTTCGGGTTCGACACGTGCGGAATGCGGATCGATGCCGAACGGTTGCGCGCCGAGTACGCGAGCTTGACCGGTGCCTCGAAGTGCGGGACCAGACGCTTGTACGAGTTCGTCGTCGGGTTCGTGATCGCGTTCAGTGCACGGGCGTGCTTGATGATGCCGCCGATGTAGAACAGCGCCAGTTCCGACAGGCCGGCGTAGCCGTTGCCCGCGAACAGGTTCTGGCCGTCCTTCCAGATCGACTGGTGAACGTGCATGCCCGAACCGTTGTCGCCGACGACCGGCTTCGGCATGAACGTCGCCGTCTTGCCGTACGAATGCGCGACGTTATGGATGATGTACTTCGACCATTGCGTCCAGTCGGCGCGCTGCACCAGCGTCGAGAACTTCGTGCCGATTTCGTTCTGGCCCTGGCCCGCCACTTCGTGGTGGTGCACTTCGACCGGGATGCCGAGCTGCTCGAGCAGCAGGCACATTTCCGAACGCATGTCCTGGAACGTGTCGACCGGCGCGACCGGGAAGTAGCCGCCCTTCGTGCCCGGACGGTGGCCCGTGTTGCCGCCTTCGAATTCCTTGCCCGACGACCACGGCGCTTCTTCCGAGTTGATCTTCACGAAGCAGCCCGACATGTCCGTGTTCCACTGGACCGAGTCGAAAATGAAGAATTCCGGTTCCGGACCGAAGAAGGCGGTGTCGCCGATGCCCGTGCTCTTCAGGTACGCTTCGCCGCGCTTCGCGAGCGAACGCGGATCGCGCTCGTAGCCCTTGCCGTCGGCCGGCTCGACCACGTCGCAGGTCAGCACGAGGGTCGACTCTTCATAGAACGGATCGACGAAGGCAGCGCTCGGGTCCGGCATGAGCAGCATGTCCGACGCCTCGATGCCCTTCCAGCCAGCGATCGACGAGCCGTCGAATGCATGACCGCTTTCGAACTTGTCTTCGTCAAACGCCGAAACCGGCACCGACACGTGCTGCTCCTTGCCGCGCGTATCCGTGAAGCGGAAATCGACAAACTTGACGTCCTCGTCCTTCACGAGCTGCATGACGTCGGCGACGGTTTTACTCATAACCTCTTCTCCTGATTGAACAATTCCGGCGGACTGGGAACCGCCTCGTTTATCGAGCTGACCGGGGTCTTGCTTTGGCGCAGCACGCCCCGATTCGACCGAATCCTATAAAGCAGCTTCCGTGCCACCCGTACGAAAAATGGGCGCGAATCGCGCCGGCGCTCGCCGCGACGGGGCTGTACTGCGCAATTCCGGGGCCCGACGCCGCACCGGCCGCCAAACGCAGGCACCGCAATGGTGCGATCGCCGCGATGCGCCGCGCCGACCGGATCATTCTGGTGCATCCGCGTCATTCTGCACTGTTTTGGTGAACGCGTGGGCGGCGCGTGCACCGTACCGCATGCGGGCATCCGTGCCGCGACGCCGCGCTAGAATGGTCGTTTGACCAACAGGAGACTCTCCGCCATGAGTACGCTCGACCAGCTTTACGCAAAGGCCGACGAACGCCGCGCCCAGGGCGCGCTCAACTACGCCGGCGCGCTGCTGCCGGCCGAAGCCTTCGAACTGCTGCAGCTCGACCCGGCGGCGCGCCTCGTCGACGTGCGCACCCGCGCCGAACTCGACTGGATCGGCCGCCCGCTCATCGGCGACGGCCAGTACCTGCACCTCGAATGGACGCGCTACCCGGGCGGCGTGCCGAACGCCGAATTCGTCAACGAACTGAAGGCGGCCCTCCCGGCCGGTACGCCCATCCTGTTCCTGTGTCGCAGCGCCGCACGCTCGAAGCTCGCCGCGGTCGCCGCCGCGCAGGCCGGCTTCACCAGGGCGTTCGACCTGCTCGAAGGCTTCGAGGGCGCCAAGGACGCCGAAGGCCACCGCAAGACGGTCGAAGGCTGGTGCTTCCGGAAACTGCCGTGGATCGGCGCCTGACGGCCTGACGACACGCCACGCACTCCGGCTGCGACGATCCCATCGTCGAGCCGGGCGATGACATGCCGATGACGGGCCGCGTTGCACGGCCCGCGGCCTCGGTACGGCCGGATCGGGAGCCGCTCAGGCGCGCGGCGTCTCGGGCTCGACGACGTCCCCGCCGAGCAGATGCACACCCTCGCGCAGTTTCACGTACGCGGCCGCGACGGCCTCCGGCTCGCCCTTCACGCCCAGGTCGATGTGACGGCGCGCGTAGATCCCGCCGCGCTCCGCATCGCCCACGCTCGGCAGGCTGAACACGCGCACGCCCGGAAAATCGCGCTCGATGCGCTCCATCAGCGGCGTGAGGGTCGATTCGGGCAGCTCGAACACCAGCAGCGAGCGCTCCGCGTGCGGCGTCGCATGGTGCAGATGCGCATACTTCGTGTCGAGCACCCATTCGATCATCGGCCACGCCATGACCGGGAAACCCGGCACGAAGTGCAGGTCGCCGACCGAGAAGCCGGGAATCCGGTTGTAGCCGTTCGGGATGATCGTCGCGCCCGCCGGGAACACGCCCATGTTGAAGCGGTGCTGGTTCTCCGGCGCATCGAAGTCGACCGGCGCGGCCGGATCGGCGTGCGTTTCGCGGATCCGCTCCGCGATCAGCACCTTCGCCTCCGGATGCAGTTCGAGCGGCAGGCCGAGCGCGGCGGCCGCGCACTGGCGCGTGTGGTCGTCCGGCGTCGCGCCGATCCCGCCCGTCGAGAACACGATGTCGCCCGACGCGATCGCGCGCGAGAGCGTCGCCGTGATGCGCGCCGGATCGTCGCCGACGTATTCGGCCCAGTCGAGCGCGAGGCCGCGCGCGCCGAGCAGCTCGACGACCTTCGCCAGATGCTTGTCCTGCCGGCGGCCCGAAAGGATTTCGTCGCCGATGATGATGATGCCGATGCTCATGCCTGCCCCATGTCGATTGCGGTGGCGCGCGTGCTTGCGCGCAGGTCCTCCAGCGCACGCAGGCAATAGTGCCCGAACCACAGCGCCGAGAAGACGAGAATGAAAGCGTAAACCCAGATCATGGCCGCCGCGACGAACGGAAACAGCACCATCGTCCAGACCGACGACACCCACACGAAGGTCGGCACGGTGCCGAGCAGCCCGGTCGCGATGCCGATGCCGATCAGCGGCCAGCGGCGCTGCCGCACCAGGGCGCGGCGCTCGTCGCGGCTCGCGTGCAGCGCGAGCGCATCGTAGGTCATCACGCGGTACGTGAGCCAGCCCCAGATGACCGGCGGCAGCAGCGCGAAGAACGGCGGAATCAGCCACAGCGGGATCGTCACGACCAGCACGACGACGCCGGCCAGCGCCGCCCACAGCGAATTGGCAACGCTGCCGACGAAGGTGCCGCCCCGCTTCGGCTCGAGCGCCGCGAACTGCCGGTTCGACAGGTGCTTGATCACGACCGGCATCGACAGCGTCGCGATCAGCAGCAGCACGGTCAGCACGATCAGCGGAATCGCCAGCGACACGACCACGAACGGCGCGACGACCGCATGCAGTTGCGACATGCCGATCGCGTCGAAGGCGCGATACAGCGCGGCCGTCAGCACGAAGCCGTCGAGCGCGCCGCGCGCCGCGTCGATCAGCGTCTGCCACGAGAACCACAGCAAGACGCCCCACAGCACGGCCGAGACGAGGAACGGCATCAGGGTGAGCCAGAGCATGCGCGGATGCAATGCACTCGCCAGTGCCCGGACGAAGGAACGCAGCAGGTCGTTCATGCGAGCCTGTATCGACGGAGAAAAACGGGGAAAGGATAAACCACGCGGCCCGCATGCGCCAAAGCGCATGCGGGCCGCGTCAGGGAGCCGCTCAACGGGAGGATGGCCGGGTCAGACCGACGCCGCGCCGCGCTTCGCGGGGAACAGGCGCCGGAAGATCCGCACGAACGCGAGGCCGTGCTGCGACCAGAAGCCTTCGCCGTAGGACACGCCTTCGACCTGATCGCGGATGCCGGTCGGCTCGATCGTGCGGTTCCACGACGCGGTGCCGAACATCATGTCCCACCACGGAAACAGCACGCCGAAATTGCAGCCGTACTTGGTGCCTTCGTGACCGTAGCCGACCGCATGGTGGCGCCGGTGGAAGATCGGGCTGACGAGCACGCGCTCGCCGAGCCAGCCGTACGACAGTTGCGCATTCGTATGCTGGATGCTCTGCAGGAAGTTGGTGACCGCGGTCAGCACGACGAACTGCGACGGCGACACGCCGATCACGAGCGCGATCGCCGCGAAGAAGCCGGCCTGGATCACGTCGTCGAGCAGGTGGTTGCGGTCGTCGCACCACAGCGACATCTGGCGCTGGCTGTGGTGCACGGCGTGCAGTTCCCACCAGATGCCGATCTTGTGCTGCCAGCGGTGATACCAGTAGCCCGCGAAATCGAGCACGACGAGATAGATCGCGAACGTGACGATCGGCTGCGACGTGACGCCCGGCCACAGGTAGTCGAGGTTGAGGTTCGCGACCCCGTACAGGCGCAGCCACGCCTGGAAGTTGTCGAACAGCGGCTGGAACGCGAAGAAGAACAGCAGCGAGAAGATCCCGAGCTTCGAGATCGCCGTGTAGATCACGTCGACCCGCACGGCCTTGCGGTCCTTCCAGTCCTCGACGGGCCGCAGCGCCTCGAGCGGACGCAGCAGCACGAACATCACGACCATCTGCAACGCGCCGATCACGACCCAGTACAGCGCGTCGTAGGTGTCCTCGTCGTAGTCCATCATGTCGAACTTGAAGAGGAGCGGCTGCACGATGTCGACGTACAGCCAGGTCTGGATGTTCGACACGAAGGTATCGATCAGGTGAAGCATCGGGCGCCTCCGTGCGTTACGCGCCGTTCGCCGCGCGCCACGGCGCGCGATCGAAGAAATAGATGCCGTGCGGCGAGCGGCCGACGGCAATCGTCTGCACCAGCTTGCGCGACGCGAGATCGATGATCCCGACCTTCTTCGCGAAACGGAACGTCACCCACAGCGTCTTCTTGTCGGCCGACAGCTCCATGTCGTCCGGGCCCGGCAGCAGGCCGGTGATGTCGCCGACGTTGGTGAGCGTGTTCTCGTCGATGATGCTGATCGTGTTCGCAACCCGGTTCGTCACCGCGACGTGGGTGCCGTCGGCGAGCGAGCGGAAGTTGTGTGCGCCCTTGCCCGTGACGATCTGCTTGACGACCTTCTGGTTGCGCCAGTCGACCACCGCGACATAATCCGAGCCCGTCATCCCGACGAGCAGGTACTTGTCGTCCGGCGTGAGCCACAGGCCGGCCGGCACCTTGCCGACCTTCATCTTCCACTTGACCGTCTGCGTCGCCAGGTCGATCGCCGCGATCTCGCCGGAGACCTGCAGCGACACGAGCACCGTCTTGCTGTCCTTCGTGAATGCGAGGTGGCTCGGCATCACTTCCAGCGGCACGCGCTTCGCGAGATGCAGGTCGCGGCCGTCGTAGCTGTAGATGTCGACGCGGTCGAGGCGCAGGCCGGCCGCCGCGAACCACTTGCGGTCGGGCGAGAAGCCGAGCTGGTAGGGATCGTCGATCCCTTCGACGGTGCGCTGCAGCTTGCCCGTCTTCGGATCGAGGAACATCAGGCTGTTCGAGACCGAATTTGCAACGATCAGCGACGAATTGTCGGGCGTCACCATCAGGTGGTGCGGTTCCTTGCCGGTCGGCATCGTGCCGACGACCTCGCGGGTCTGCTGGTCGATCAGGGAAAGCGTCGCTTCGGCCGAATTCAGGACGATCACGTTATTCGCGTGGGCGGCGGGCGCCAGCACGGCGGCGGCCAGCGCGAGCGTGCGGCCGAGGGAAAGAAAAGTGCGCATGAAGACTCACGTCGTGGAACAACCGTCATTGTAAAACGTTCAACCGGCCCCGCCGGTTGACGCAAGCCGACCTTGCGCCACTTGGACGCACGGCGCGGCCGGCCGGGACCGGCCGCCGGCGCCGGGCCGGGAAACCGCTGCCGCACTAGCGCTGCATCGACTCCCAGACCTTGTGCAGACGCTTGACAGAGACCGGCATCGGCGTGCGCAGTTCCTGCGCGAACAGCGAAATCCGCAACTCCTCGAGCAGCCAGCGGAATTCCGCGAGCCGCGAGTCGGCGACGCCGCCGCGCTGCGACACCGCGCGCTGGTACTGCTGGGCCAGCGGCAGCAGGTCGGCCGACTGCTTCGCGTCGCGCGCCGGATCGGCCTTCAGCTTGTCGATCCGCAGCGCGATGCCCTTCAGGTAGCGCGGAAAGTGCGCCAGTTGCGCGTAAGGGGTGTCGATCACGAAGCGCTTGCCGACCAGCGCGCCGAGCTGCTGCTGCAGATCCGCGTGCGCCTGCGCGAACGGCTTCGCCTGCGCGAGCTTCTTCGCGAGCCCCGCGTACTCGGCCAGGATCTGCCCGACCAGCCGCGCGATTTCCTGCGCGAGCAGGTTCAGGCGGCTGCGGCCCTCGTCGCGGCGCGCGTGGAAGCTCGCGTCGTCGTCGGGCAGCGGGTCCTGCAGGCACGCGCGGTCGAGCGCCGTGTCGATCAGCTGGTCGCGCAGCTCGTCCTGCGTGCCGAGCGACATGTACTGCATCGCCATCTCGCGCAAGCCCGGCAGGTTCTTCTCGAGGAACTTGATCGGCTCCTTCAGCTGCAGCGCGAACAACCGCCGCAGGCCGGCCCGGTGGATGCGCGCGGCTTCCTCCGGCGAATCGAACACCTCGACGTCGCAATGCGTGCCGCGATCGACGAGCGCCGGATAGCCGTACAACGTCTGCCCGCGCCGGCGGATCTCCAGCAGCTCGGGCAGCTTGCCGAAATTCCAGGTCGTCAGGTTCTCGTACAGCGCGGTCGCGCCGGCTTCCGCCGGGGCGGCCGTCTGCGGCGCCGCGCCCTTGCCCGATTTCGCGCCGCGACCAGCGGCAACGGGCGCGGCAGGCGCCGCCGGCGCCTGGCCGACGGCCTGACCGGGATCGGCGTCGCCGCCGACCGCGATCGTCGACGCGGCCGCGATCTTCTGGAACTGCTGCTGTGCCTGCGCGCCCAGCTCCTGGCGAAGCTGCGCGAGGTTGCGCCCCATCGCGAGCTGGCGACCGTGCTCGTCGATCACCTTGAAATTCATGAACAGGTGCGCGGGCAGCGTCTCGAGCTTGAAGTCGGCCGTTTTCATCGCGACCTGCGTCTCGCCGCGCACGTCGGCGATCAGCGCCTCGACGAGCCCGCCCGCGCCGAAACGCTCGCGGCCCATCCGCTCGACGAAGCCGGCCGCGTACTCGGGCAGCGGCACGCAATGGCGGCGCAGCTTCTGCGGCAGCGACTTCAGCAGCAACTGCACCTTTTCCTTCAGCATCCCCGGCACGAGCCACTCGCAACGGCGCGCGTCGACCTGGTTCAGCGCATAGAGCGGCACCGCGAGCGTCACGCCGTCGCGCGGCGTGCCGGGCTCGAAGTGATACGTCAGCGCCATCTCGACGCCGGCCATCGTCGCGCGCTTCGGGAACAGCTCGGTCGTCACGCCGGCCGCCTCGTGGCGCATCAGGTCGTCGCGCGACAGGTACAGCAGCCGCGACTTGTCCTCGGACTGGCCGCCCTTCTTCACCTCGTCGCGATACCAGCGCTCGAACGCGGCGCCCGTGTGGATCCCCTCGGGAATCGCGTGGTCGTAGAACGCGTAGATCAGCTCGTCGTCGACCAGCACGTCCTGCCGGCGCGACTTGTGCTCGAGCTGCTCGATGTCGGCGAGCAGCTTGCGGTTGTGCGCGAAGAACGCGAGCTTCGTATCGAATTCGCCGTCGACGAGCGCGCCGCGGATGAACAGCTCGCGCGCACGCGCCGGGTCCTGCCTGCCGAACGCGACCCGCCGGCGGTGATAGATCGGCAGCCCGTACAGCGTCGCGCGCTCGTACGCGCTGACCTGCGCCGGGCGCTTTTCCCAGTGCGGCTCCGACAGCGATTTCTTCAGCAGGTGCGCACCGATCTTCTCGACCCATTCGGGTTCGATCTTCGCGAGGCAGCGCGCGTACAGCCGGCTCGTCTCGACGAGCTCGGCCGCCATCACCCAGCGGCCGGCCTTCTTGGCGAGCACCGAGCCCGGCCACAGGTAGAACTTGATCCCGCGCGCGCCGAGATAGTGCGGATCGTCGTCGGCCTTCAGGCCGAGGTTGCCGAGCAGGCCCGTCAACAGGGCCAGATGGACCTGCTCGTAGGTCGCCTCGACTTCGTTGAGCCGCCAGCCGTGCTCGCGCACCACCGTCAGCAGTTGCGAATGCACGTCGCGCCATTCGCGCAGCCGCAGGTGCGACAGGAAATTCTGCCGGCACGCGTCGACCAGCTGGCGATTCGACTTCTTGTGCGCGACCGCCTCCTCGAACCATGCCCAGATCTTCAGCCACTGCAGGAATTCCGAGCGCTCGTCGGCAAACCGGCGGTGCGCCTGGTCGGCCTGTTCCTGCGCTTCGACCGGACGGTCGCGCGGGTCCTGCACGGACAGCGCGCTCGCGATGATCAGCACCTCGCGCAGCGACTGCTGGTCACGCGCGGCGAGGATCATCCGGCCGACGCGCGGGTCGAGCGGCAGTCGCGCGAGTTCACGGCCGAGCGGCGTCAGCGCATTGTCGTCGTCGACCGCGCCGAGTTCGTTGAGCAGCTGGTAGCCGTCCGCGATCGCGCGGCCCGGCGGCGGTTCGAGGAACGGAAACGATTCGATCGCCGTCAGGTGCAGCGACTTCATCCGCAGGATCACCGACGCGAGCGACGAGCGCAGGATTTCCGGATCGGTGAAGCGCGCGCGCGCCTGGTAGTCGCTTTCCTCGTACAAGCGGATGCAGACGCCGTCGGCCACGCGGCCGCACCGGCCCGCGCGCTGGTTCGCCGCCGCCTGCGAGATCGACTCGACCTGCAGTTGCTCGACCTTGTTCCGGTACGAATAGCGCTTCACGCGCGCGAGCCCGGTATCGACGACGTAGCGGATGCCCGGCACCGTCAGCGACGTCTCGGCCACGTTGGTCGCGAGCACGATCCGGCGCGCGTTCGACGCCTTGAATACCTTGTCCTGATCGGTCGCGGAGAGCCGCGCGAACAGCGGCAGGATCTCGGTGTGCGGCGGGTGGTGCTTGCGCAGCGCCTCGGCCGCCTCGCGGATCTCGCGCTCGCCGGGCAGGAACACCAGCACGTCGCCGGAGCCTTCGCGACACAGCTCGTCGACCGCGTCGACGATTGCGTCCATCAGGTCGCGCTCGGCTTCGCGGGCGGTCTTCACCCGATCGCGGCCGGCCGTGCCTTCGGCATGCTTCACGGCCGGACGATCTTCCGCCACCGGGCGGTAGCGCATCTCGACCGGATACAGCCGCCCGCTCACCTCGATCACGGGCGCCGGACGCTCGTCGGTGCCGAAATGGCGCGCGAAACGATCGGCGTCGATCGTCGCGGACGTGACGATCAGCTTCAGGTCCGGCCGCCGCGGCAGGATTTCCTTCAGGTAGCCGAGCAGGAAGTCGATGTTCAGGCTGCGCTCGTGCGCCTCGTCGATGATCAGCGTGTCGTACGCCTTCAGCAGCGGATCGGTCTGCGTCTCGGCGAGCAGGATGCCGTCCGTCATCAGCTTCACGGACGCGCCCGGCGCGAGGTTGTCGGTAAAGCGCACCTTGTAGCCGACCACTTCGCCGAACGGCGTGCCGAGCTCCTCGGCGATCCGGCGGCCGGTGGACGACGCGGCGAGGCGGCGCGGCTGCGTATGGCCGATCAGGCCCGTCCCGCCGGCGCCGAGGCCGCGACCGAGGTCGAGACAGATCTTCGGCAACTGCGTGGTCTTGCCCGAGCCGGTTTCGCCGCAGACGATGACAACCTGATGACCGGCGATCGCGCGCGCGATTTCGTCGCGCTTGCCCGACACGGGCAGGCTTTCGGGGTACGTGATAGGCGGAACGGGGTTCGGCGGCGCGCCCCTCGACGCGGCGGCGCGCGGCGCGCGCTCGCGGCGCGGCGGCGGCGCATCCGTTGCACGGGGTGCTTCCTGCGCGGCCGGCTGGCGCGGATCGCCGCGCCGCTCGGCGCCGCGCGGCGCGTGCGTGCGCTCGCCCGCCTGCCGCTCCTGCTGCTGGCGCGGCGGCTGGCCCTGCTGCTGGCGCGCATCGGCCGCACCATCCGGGTGCCGGGCCGACGGCGCTTTGGCCCGCGTCGGCGCGGGACTTTTAGGTACATTCGACATGGGGGCGCATTATAATCCCGCCCATGAATTCCCAAACCGACCTCCCCCCCGCCCAGACCGGCGCCGCGACGCCGCCGGCCACCGACGATTCGGCCGCCAGTCACGCGCAGTTCGTCGACTGGATGCGCTCCGTCGCGCCCTATATCCACAAGTTCCGCAACAGCACGTTCGTCGTGGGGTTCGGCGGCGAGGTGGTGCAGCAGGGGCTGCTGAACGCGCTCGTGTCCGACATCGCGCTGCTGCAGGCGATGGGCATCCAGATAGTGCTGGTGCACGGCTCGCGCCCGCAGGTCGAGGAGCAGTTGAGCCTGCACGGCGTCGAATCGGAGTTTTCGCACGGCCTGCGGATCACCGATGCGCGCGCGCTCGAATCCGCGAAGGAAGCGGCCGGCGAAGTGCGCCTCGACATCGAGGCCGCGATCAGCCAGGGGCTGCCGAACTCGCCGATGGCGCACGCGCACATCAGCGTCGTGTCGGGCAACTTCGTGACCGCGCGGCCGGTGGGGATTCTCGACGGGGTCGATTTCGCGCATACGGGCATCGTGCGCAAGATCGACGCCGAATCGATCCGTCATTCGCTCGCGAGCCGCAAGCTCGTGTTGCTGTCGCCGCTCGGCTTCTCGCCCACCGGCGAAGCGTTCAACCTGTCGATGGAGGACGTCGCCTCGGCCGCCGCGATCGCGCTGCGCGCCGACAAGATCGTGTTCCTGACCGAAGGCCCCGGCATCGTCGACGACGAAGGCGAGCTGATTCGCGAAATGTCGCTCGACGCGGCGGCCGAGCTGCTCGATTCGGGCAACATCCAGGGCGACGACGCGTTCTTCCTGAAGCATTCGATCCGCGCGTGCCGCGGCGGCGTGACGCGTGCGCACCTGATCCCGCAGTCGCTGGACGGCAGCATGCTGCTCGAACTGTTCCTGCACGACGGCGTCGGCACGATGATCTCGTACGAGAACCTCGAAAGCCTGCGCGAGGCGACGCCGGACGACGTCGGCGGCATCCTGTCGCTGATCGAGCCGCTCGAGACGGACGGCACGCTGGTGCGGCGCGGCCGCCACCAGATCGAGCGCGACATCGACCACTTCTCGGTGATCGAGCACGATGGCGTGCTGTTCGGCTGCGCGGCGCTGTATCCGTACCAGCAGGAGAAGATCGGCGAGATGGCGTGCCTGACGGTCGCGCCGGAAGCGCAGGGCTCGGGCGACGGCGAACGCCTGCTCAAGCGCATCGAGCAGCGCGCCCGCGCGCGCGGCCTCACGCACATCTTCGTGCTGACGACGCGCACCGAGCACTGGTTCCTCAAGCGCGGCTTCGTCAAGGTCAGCGTCGACGACCTGCCGGAAGACCGCCGCAAACTCTATAACTGGCAGCGCAAGTCGCTCGTGCTGATGAAGCAGCTCTGAGCGCAGGCACGACTGCCCTCCCCCCAGACCGATTACAGGAGAAGTACACGATGGCTCGAATGATCCAATGCGCGAAGCTCGGCAAGGAAGCCGAAGGCCTCGATTTCCCGCCGCTGCCGGGCGAACTCGGCAAGCGCATTTACGAGAGCGTCTCGAAGGAAGCGTGGCAGGGCTGGCTCAAGCAGCAGACGATGCTGATCAACGAAAACCGCCTGAACATGGCCGACCCGCGTGCGCGCCAGTACCTGATGAAGCAGACCGAGAAGTACTTCTTCGGCGACGGCGCCGACCAGGCGTCGGGCTACGTGCCGCCGACGGAAGGCTGAAGACGCGATGCGCGTGGGCCGGCCGAGCGCCGGCCCGCGCGCCGGAACGGAACGGCGCCGTGCGATCGCACGGCGCCGTTCTGCTTTTGGGGCGCCTGCCTGGCGTGCGCCACGGCTGCCCCGCCGACGATCCGCGCCGCTCAGCCGGCCGGTTTCAGCGCACCGCCGTTGCCCGGCTGCTGCGTGCCGCCGCCCGGATCGTCGGCGCCCGCGCCGTCGGTACCCCATTCGGCCGCGTCGCTGCGTTCGGCCGTCGACAGCTCGTCCGCGCGATACCCGGTGCGATTCAGCAGCGCCAGCATGCACAGAAGCGACACGAGCGCGTAGAGCCCCGAGGCGACCGCGACGCCGACGATGCTGCCGGTCGCGTTCAGGATCGCCTGCGCGAGCACGGGCGTGCCGCCGCCGACGACGAGCGCACTCAGCTGGTAGGCGAGCGACAGGCCCGTATAGCGGATGTTGGCCGGAAACACGCGTGCGAGCACGCCGCCGACCGCGCCGTAGAACATCGCGGACGGAATCGTCGAGATGCACATGCCCGCGACGGCGACCCAGTACGACCGCGTCGCAAGCGCATGGAACATCACGGGCATCAGCACGATCTCCGGAATCAGGATCCAGCCCATCGCGCGGCGCATGTCGACCTTCGACACGAACCACGCGCCGACCGGCTGCATCAGGAACTGCACGACGAGCGAGATCGACAGGATGCCGAGAAACGTCCCCTGCGCGTAGCCGAGCTCCTTCGTGGCCCACGACAGCGCGAACGTACTGCGAAAGTACGTGACGTTGATCACCGGCAGCGTGCCGGCCGCGAGCAGCACGACGACCCAGTGATCGCGCACGACGTCGCGCAGCGGCAGCTTCACCGTGCGCTTGCGCGCGAGCACGCGCTGCATGTCGGCCGACTCCTCGAGCTTCAGCCGGATCACCATGCCGATGATCACGAGCACGGCCGACAACAGGAACGGGATGCGCCAGCCCCACATCAGGAACGCGGGCGTCGGCAGCGCGCTCAGCGCGAAGAACGCCGCGGTCGCGAGCAGGTTGCCGGTGGGCGAGCCCTGCTGCGCGAACGCCGCATACAGGATGCTGCGGTGCTTCGGCGCGTTCTCGCTCGCGATCAGCACCGCGCCGCCCCACTCGCCGCCGACCGCGATGCCCTGCAGCACCCGCAGCACGACGAGGCCGGCCGGCGCCCATGCGCCGATCTGCGCATAACCGGGCAGCAGGCCGATGCCGGTGGTCGCGAGGCCCATCATCACCAGCGTGATCACGAGCGCGGTCTTGCGGCCGACGCGATCGCCGAGATGGCCGAACACGATTCCGCCGAGCGGCCGCGCGGCGAAGCCGGCCCAGAACGTGACGAACGCGAGCAGCGTCGCGACGCCGGGGTCCATCCCGCTGGAAAAGAACACCTTGCCGAACACGAGTGCCGCGGCCGTGCCGTAGATGTAGAAGTCGTACCACTCGATCGTGGTGCCGACGAACGCCGCGAAGGCGGCGCGGCCGGGCCGCGGATGCGCGGCGGGCGGGGATGACGGACGGCTCATCGATGTCTCCATGGTTGCGTTCGGGGGCGCGACTGGCGCGCGCCTTTCCCGGGTGGCCGGCATGGCGCCGCCGGCCGGCGGCGTCGGGTCAGTCGGGTGCCGTTTTCAGCACGCCGGCATCGAGCAACTGCTGTTGAAGCGCACGATCGATGCCGAGTCGGTCGAGCACCGCGCGCGTATCGCCGCCGAGCGCGGGCGGCGGCGCACGATAGGTGGCCGGCGTGCGCGACAGCTTCACCGGCGACGCGGTGCCGCGATACGCGCCGATCTCGACGAACAGGTTCCGGTGCAGCGCGTGCGGATCGTGCACGACGTCGGCCACCGTCCGCACCGGCCCGCACGGCACGCCGGCCGCCATCAGGTCGCGCGCAAGCGGCTCGCACGCGTGCGCGGCGAGCCGCGCCTCCAGCTCGGCCTTCAGCTCGGACCGGTGCGCGCAGCGGCTGCGGTTGTCGACGAAGCGCGGATCGCCCGCGAGCGCCGGCGCGCCGAGATGCGCGACCAGCCGCGCGAACTGCCGGTCGTTGCCGACCGCGAGGAAGATCGGCACCGTCGCCGTACGGTAGCTGTCATACGGCGCGATGTTCGGGTGTGCGTTGCCGCTGCGCTCCGGCACACGCCCGGAGCCGAAGAAGTTCGGCAGGTGCGGATGCAGCAGCGACACGCCGCAGTCGTACAGCGCGATGTCGATCGACTGCCCGCGCCCGCTCTTCTCGCGCTCCGCGAGCGCCAGCAGGATGCCGGCGAGCGCGTTGAGCCCGGTGACCATGTCGACGATCGGCAAGCCGATGCGCAGCGCATCGCCGTCGCGCTCGCCGTTGACGCTCATCAGCCCCGCCATCGCCTGGATCACCGCGTCGTAGCCGGGCAGCCCGCCGAGCGGACCGTCGGCGCCGAAGCCCGTCACCGCGCAGTGGATCAGCCACGGGAAGCGCGGCTGCAAGTCGCGTGCATAGTCCATCCCCCAGCGCGCGAGCGTGCCCGGCTTGAAGTTCTCGACGAGCACGTCCGCCTCGTCGAGCAGGTGCCACAGGATTGCGCGCCCTTCGTCGCGCGACAGGTCGAGCGCGAGCCCCTCCTTGTTGCGGTTGACGCCCGCGAAGTACCACGCGGTAGCGCCGAGGAACGGCGGCCCCCAGCCGCGCGTCTCGTCGCCGTCCGGCGGCTCGATCTTGATCACCGTCGCGCCGTGGTCGGCGAGCGCCTGCGTGCAGTACGGGCCGCCGAGCACGCGGCTCAGGTCGACGACCTTCAGGCCGTCCAGTGCACCACGCGAAGCGGTCATCGTGCGACCTCCGGCAGCAGGTCGAGCGCGGTATCGAGCGCGATCGGCGTGCCGCGCAGCAGCGCGTCGCATGCAGCCGATTCGTCGTCGAGCGATGCCGGCGCGAGCGGATCGACCGGCAGCAGCTTGTGGCGCACGATCAGGTGCGCGAGCGCAAGACGCCGGAAATCCGGCGCGAGCCGGACGCCCTCGCATGCCATCAGCACGGCCGCGCTTGCGTAGTACAGCGCGGACGCGGCCTGCCGCACGCGCGCGTCGTCGCCTTCCGACGCGACCCGCGCGAGCGCGTCGCAGGCGCGCGCGAGGATGCGCCGCAGCGCCGCGCGGCTCGCGTCGGGCAGCGGCGCCGCGCCGAGCCGGTCGCCAAGAAACGTACGCAACGCGTCGAGCGCGTGCTCGCGCTGCGCGGCCCGCGCGACGTCGAGCGCGACGATGTTGCTCGTGCCTTCCCAGATCGAGCCGAGATGCGCGTCGCGCACCACGCGCGCGTCGCTCCACTCCTCGATGTAGCCGGTGCCGCCGCGCACTTCCATCGCATCGCCCGTCACGCGACGCGCATCGCGGCATGCGCGGAACTTGATCAGCGGCGTCAGGATCCGCACGCAGCGCGCGGCCTGCTCGTCGCCCGCATCGGCCTGTGGCAGCAGCAGCGCGATCTGCATGAACATCGCGCGCGCCGCCTCGGCCGGCAGCAACATCTTCATCAACTGGCGCTGCATCAGCGGCATCTCGATCAGCTTGCGGCCGAACGCCTCGCGGTGCGTAGCGACGTGCAGCGCCTCGTTCAGCGCGCGCCGCATCAGCCCCGCCGCGCGCACGCCGTTCGACAGCCGCGACATGTTGATCATGTCGGCCATCTGGTGAAAGCCCCGGCCGATCTCGCCGATCAGCCAGGCCTGCGCGCCCTCCAGCGCGATCTCGCCGCTGGCCATCGACCGGCTGCCGAGCTTGTCCTTCAGGCGCACGATCCGGTAGCGGTTGCGCGTGCCGTCGGGCAGCGTCTTCGGCAGCAGGAACAGCGCGAGCCCCTTGATGCCGTCCGGCGCACCGTCCGGCCGCGCGAGCACCATCGCGAGATCGGCATCCGCGTTCGAGCAGAACCACTTGTCGCCGGTGAGACGCCAGAGGGTCTCGCCGTGCGCGCCGGTCTCGCGCACCGCGCGCGTCGCGATACGGCCGACGTCGGAGCCGGCCGCCTGCTCGGTCATGAACATCGCCCCCTGGTACAGCGTGTCGAAGTCGCGCGACGCGAGCATCGGCAGGTAGCGCGCGACCAGCGCCGGATCGCCGAAGCGGCGCAGCGTGCGTGTCAGCGAATCGGTCATGCTGACCGGACAGCACAGCCCGAACTCCGCCTGCACGAACAGGAACGTCAGCGCGTACTTGACGAGCGGCGGGACCGATTCGGCTCCGTGGCTCAGCGACGCGAGCCCGAGCTCGGAATACGCGACGCGTTCGAGCGCGACGTAGGCCGGGTCCTTGTCGATCCGCTGCACGGCCTCGCCGCGCCGGTTGCGGTGTTCGAGCACCGGCGGGTGCTTGTCCGCGCGCGACGCCCATTCGTCGAGCTCGCCGGACACGCGTGCGCCGAGCGCGCGCAACCGCGGCTCGAGTCCGGCGTAGTGCGCATCGCCGAGATGCAGCTTCAGGAGCGCGCCGAAATCGGGATCGGCGGCGAAGAAATCGAGGCCCCGGCTGTCGGGGATGTTGGATGCGCCGGCGTCCGGCGTGCGAGCAGCGTCGTTCATGCGTGTCTCCGTGGCGGACCGGGGCAAGCGTTCCGATGCCGCCCCGCTCCCGTGCTGCGCGGCGGTCAGGCGTCGACCCTTCAACGCCTGCCATGGCCCGCGCCAGTCTCTCCGCAAAGCGTAGGCCTGCGATCGATAAGCGTCCAATACAGGTTTTATCCGGTACGATAGATATCGCTTATCGATGCCGACGCCGGGAGGAGACACCGTGGAACTGAGGCAGTTGCGCTACTTCGTGGCGGTCGCGGAGGAGCTGCATTTCGGGCGCGCGGCGAAGCGCCTGTTCATTTCGCAGCCGGCGCTGAGTTTCGACATCCGCAAGTTCGAGGAGGCGCTCGGTGTGCAGCTCTTCGCGCGCACCAACAAGAGCGTCGCGCTGACCAACGCCGGCGAAGTGCTGCTCGGCGAGGCGCGCCGGCTGCTGCTGCAGGCGGCCGAGGCCGAGCGCCTGACGGTGCGCTCTGCGTCGGGTCTCGCGGGCCGGCTGCGGATCGGCTTCGTGCATTCGATGCTGTATCGCGGGCTGCCCGATGCAGTGCGACGCTTCGAAGCCGATTACCCGGGCGTCGAGGTCGTGCTGAGCGAAATGAACACGCAGGCGCAGGTGCAGGCGATCCAGCGCGGCCAGATCGATCTCGGCTATGCGCACTGGGGCCATTTCCCGCCCGAGGTCGAATCGGCGCCCGTCTATACCGAGCCGTTCGTGTGCTGCCTGCCGGCCCCGCATCCGCTCGCGCGGCGCAGTCAGGTCGCGCTCGCCGCGCTCGCGGCGGAACCGTTCATCCTGTTTCCGCGCGAGGCGGCGCCGCATTATCACGACCTGATCATCGCGCAGTGCGTGAACGCGGGATTCAGCCCGCTGATCCGTCACGAAGCACGGCTGTGGCAGACGATCCTGTCGATGATCGAGTTCGGAATGGGCGTCGCGCTGGTGCCGCGCGTGCTGCAGCAGGTGAAGAGCGACCGGCTCGCGTTCCGGCCGCTGAAGGATGCGTCGCTCGAATCGCGCACGCTCGCGCTGAAGCGCAGCGGCACCGCCGAGCCGGTTGCGCTGCGCTTCGCCGATTACGTGCGCGCATCGATCGACGCGCTGCCCGCGCTCGCGGGCTGAGCGCGTTCCGTTACTTCGCTTCCGGCTGCAGCGCCGGCTGCGCGCGGCGATACCACACCGCATAGACGACCGACAGCGCGGCCAGGAACGGGATGCCGAAGATCAGCGTCATGTGGAATTCCGGCGTGAAGTAGGTGGTCGCCATCACCGCCAGCATCAGGCCCGCGCCGAGCAGCGTCAGCAGCGGAAAGCCGCGCATCCGGAAGGCCGGCGCGGGCAGCCCGAGCGCCGCGCGCCGACGCCGGAAGCAGTAATGCGTGACGAAGATCATCATCCACGTAAACAGCGCGCCGAACATCGACACCGCCATCATGATCGTGAACGACGCGTCCGGATACAGCACGCTCAGCACCGTCGCCAGCGCGATGCCGAGCGTCGACAACATCAGCGCGCCGAGCGGCACGCCGCGCGCATTCACCTCGCCGAGCGCCTTCGGCGCGTGCCCTGCGCGCGACAGGCTGAACATCATCCGCGTCGTGATGTAGAGCTGACTGTTCATCGCCGACAGCGCCGCCACCAGCACGACGAAATTGATCAGCCCGGCCGCGCCCGGCAAGCGGATCGCCTCCATCACCTTGACGAACGGGCTCTCGTCGCGCCCCGCCGCCGTCCACGGCACGATCGCGAGCATCAGCGCCAGCGTGACGAGGTAGAACAGCACGAGCCGCACGATCGTCGAGCGGAACGCGCGCGTCACCGCACGCTCCGGGTCTTCCGCCTCGCCGGCCGCGACCGCGATCATCTCGATGCTCAGGTAGCTGAAGATCGCCACGATCACGGCCACCCAGGTTCCCCATGCGCCCTTCGGAAAGAAGCCGCCGTGATCCGTGTAGTGATGGAAGCCCGCGCGCGCCGCGCCGCCGCCGACCAGATCCGGATTGCCGAACACGACGTACGCGCCGAGCAGGATGAAGCCGACGATCGCCGCGATCTTCACGACCGAGAACCCGTATTCGACCGCGCCGAACACGTCGACGCTGCGCGCGTTGACGAACACGAGCAGCGCCGAGAAGCCGACGATCCACAGCCAGCCCGGCACGCCCGGGAACCAGTACTTCATGTACAGCGCGATCGCGGTGACCTCGGTGCCGACCGCGAGCACGATGCACGCCCAGTACGCATAGCGCACCAGGAATCCGGCCCACGGGCTCACGTAGTGCTCGGCATACGCGCCGAACGACCCGGAGGTCGGGTGCGCGACCGTCATCTCGGCGAGACAGCCCATCAGCAGCAGCGAGATGAACGCCCCGATCGCGTAGCTGACGAGCACGCTCGGCCCCGCGAAGCCGATCGCGAAGCCGCTGCCGAGAAACAGGCCGGTGCCGATCGCGCCGCCGATCGCGATCATCGCCATCTGTCGTGCGGAAAGCGTGCGGCGCAGGCCCTGTTCGCGCGCCGCGATATGCTGGAATTGCCCTTCTGTTTGCATCGAATGACCTCGTTCAGAAACGATTGTCCGGTCGAACCCTCGACGGCGCGCGGACCGGCGCCGGACCGCGCCGGCCACCGCGCGCCGCGTGCTCAGAACATGTGGCGCAGGCCGGCCGCCACGCCCGTCTGGTTGCCGCGCCCCGGCATCTCCGTGAATGCGCCGCCGGTGACGCGGTTGTAGTCGACCGTCGCATACACCTGCGTCGCCTTCGACAACGCGTACTCGGCCTCGATCACGCCCGTGTAGCGCTTGCCGCCGTTGCCCGCGACGCCGTTGACGTCGCGGATGTCGTCGTAGTATGCGGCGCCCGTCACCGACACGGCGGGCGTGAACCGGTAGCTCGCGCCCGTGTAGAAGATCGTATCGCGGCGCGGGTTGTCCGCGAACGACCCGTAGGTCACCTGGCGGCCCGGCGCGTTCAGCAGCGCCTCGTCGAGCACGCCCGAGCGGTCGACGCCGCCGAGATAGCCCGCGTACAGCGTCGCCGCGCCGAACGCATAGCGCGCGCCGGCGCCCCACGCCTGCTGCGCGCGGCTGTTCGCGTCGCGCACCTGCTGATAGGTCGCGCCGACCATCAGCCCGCCCTGCGTGTACGACACGCGCGTGCCCCAGTATGCGTTCGCGCCGACGCTGCCCGCGACGCCGCCGAAGCCGTAGCTCGCGCCGACGTTCAGGCCGCCGAACGCACCGTCGTAGCTGACGACGTTATTCGCGCGGCCCTGCGTGAGGAAGTACGGCCACATGTTCGCCGTGTAGTTGCCGACCGTCAGCGGATCGAGATCGCCGAACAGGTTGAACGCCTCGGTCGCCTGACGGCCGAGCTTCACCGTGCCCCAGTCGCTCGCCAGGCCGACGTACGCGTAGCGGCCGAACAACGCGCCGTCGAGCTGCCCGTTCTGCGGCTCGAAGCCGCTTTCGAGCTGGAAGATCGCCTTCAGCCCGCCGCCGAGCGCCTCGCTGCCCTTCACGCCCCAGCGACTGTTGGTGATCGCGCCGTTGGTCAGTTGCACGCTCGCATCGTTCGATGCGTCCGCATGCGTGGTGTAGCGGATGCTCTGGTCGACGATGCCGTACAGCGTCACGCTGCTCTGCGCCATCGCACCACTCGCGGCGAGCAGGCCCGCCATCGTCGGTAGTACGAATCGATTCATGCTCCTCATGTTCTCCTCCATTCCCGTCATGGGTTGGTGTGGTTGTGGTTGTGTGTACTGCCGCCGCCGCGCGGGCGGCGAATTCTGCCGCTACGCGCGCTCGGCGGGCAGCGCGACGTACGCGACGAGTTCGACGCGCATCGCCGGATGCGCGAAGCCCTGTACGCCCACGCACGTGCGGTTCGGATACGGCGCGCGGAAGTGGCGCCGGTATTCGGCGTCGAAATCGGGCATCGCCTTCACGTCGGACAGATAGACGAGCACCTGCGCGACGTCGTCCATCGTCGCGCCCGCCGCCGCGACGGCCTTCGCGAGATTGTCGAGCGTGATGCGCGCCTGCTCGGTCATCGTGTCGCCGGCGATGGCGCCGGACGCGTCGACCGGCCCGTGACCGGTAAACATCAGCCCGGCCGCGCGGGTTGCCCACGAGAACGGCTGCGCGAGTTGCGGCAAGTCGACCGGAATCGTGTCTGCCATCATGTGCTCCTGTCGGATCGGAACCGGAAGGTCGGGAAAATCACGCGGCCTGCCGCGTCGCGCCGAGCACCTCGGCGATCGCGCTCGCGACGTGGTCGACGTTCGCGTCGCTCAGGCCCGCGATGCACATCCGGCCCGAGCGCAGCAGGTAGACGCCGTGCACAGTGCGCAGGGTATCGACATCGGCAGCGGCGATGCCCGTGTAGCTGAACATCCCGCGCTGCGTGACCAGCGCGTCGAATGCGCGCTCCGGCACGCGCGCGTCGAGCCGCTCCTTCAGCGCGCCGCGCATGCGCTTGATGCGCGCGCGCACCTGGGCGACCTCGTCTTCCCAGCGTGCGCGCAGCACGTCGTCGTTCAGCACCGTCGACACGAGCTGCGCACCGAACAGCGGCGGGCTCGAATAGGTGCGGCGCACGCCGGCCTGCAACTGGCTCAGCACCGTCGCGGCTTCACCCTCGCTCGCGCAGACGATCGACAGCCCGCCTACGCGCTCGCCGTACAGCGAGAAATTCTTCGAGAACGAATTGGAGACGATCGCGGGCAGCCCCGCGTCGACGATCGCGCGCACCGCCCATGCGTCGTCGTCGAGGCCGTCGCCGAAGCCCTGGTACGCCATGTCGAGGAACGGGATCAGCCCGCGCCGCGCGAGCACCTGGATCACCGCGCGCCACGCGTCACGGGTCAGGTCGAGCCCCGTCGGGTTGTGACAGCACGGCTGCAGCAGGACGACGCTGCGGGGCGGCAAGGCGTCGAGCGTCGCGAGCATCGCTTCGACGCGCAGGCCGTTGCGCGCTTCGTCGTAATACGGGTACGTGTGCACGTCGAGGCCGGCCGCCGAGAGGATCACGCGATGGTTGTCCCACGTCGGATCGCTGATCCAGACCGCGCTGTCCGGGAAGTAGCGCTTCACGAATTCCGCGCCGAGCCGGATCGCGCCCGACCCGCCGAGCGTCTGCAGCGTCGCGATGCGCCCTTGCGCGAGCGCCGCGCAGTCCGCACCGAATACGAGACGCTGCACGCCCTGCCGGTACGCGGCCAGCCCCTCCATCGGCAGATAGCCATGCGGCGCGGCGCCTTCGCGCAGCCGCTCGGCCGCGATGCGCGTGCTGTCGAGCACCGGGATCCGGCCCGCGTCGTCGTAATAGAGGCCGATGCTGAGGTTGACCTTGCGTGGATGCGCGTCCTGCTGGAACGCCTGGAACAGCGACAGGATCGGGTCGCCCGGATAGGCGGGAACGTGTGCGTACATGACGGAATGACTGAAGGTTGAAGGCGGCTGCACCGTCCGGCGCCGTGCCGCCGGTACAGTCGAGGTACGGGCAAATGTTAGCGACGACGAAATAGAATGAGCTTCGCTTTTCGATGACGAATCGTTTTGTTTGCAGTAGAGTCTGCGGCTACCATCCGGAAATTGACGGGATTCTGCGAAATGACGCTCGACCGAACCGACATGCGCATCCTCCGGCACCTCGAGCGGGACGGGCGCATCAGCAACCAGGACCTCGCGAATGCAGTCGCGCTGTCACCGTCGGCATGCCTGCGGCGCGTGAAGCTGCTCGAGGAGCGCGGCGCGATTTCGGGGTATCGCTGCACGATCGAGCCGAAGACGGTCGGCGTGGCGTTCGAGGCGCTCGTGCACGTGTCGATGCGGCCCGACGTGCCCGAGTGGCACGACCGGTTCGTCGAGGCGATCCGGCAGTGGCCGGAAGTCATCGCGGCGCAGATCGTGACGGGCGATTCGAACTACGTGCTGACGGTGCGGGCGCGCGATCTCGACCACTACTCCGACTTCGTGATCAACCGGCTGCACCGTGCGACGGGCGTGATGTCGATCAACTCGAGCATCGTGCTCGCGACGCTCAAGCGCGACGGGTCGATCCTCGATCTCGTCGAGCCGTCGACGGCCGGCTGACCGGTTTGTGCGTGCCCCCTGAAAATATTTGCAGAAAGTGCTTTACAGACCCCGAAAGGCCTGACATAATTTCAGCTTCTTTGGGCGGTTAGCTCAGCGGTAGAGCACTGCCTTCACACGGCAGGGGTCACTGGTTCGATCCCAGTACCGCCCACCAAAGAATTCAAGGGCCTGCGTCTCACGACGCAGGCCCTTTTCGTTTTGTACGCGCGAACATTTCAAGGCAGCCCGCATCGGGCAGCCACGCTGTCGTGGCTGCGCCCGAGCCGGGCACCTCCTCTGGCGCGACCGGATATCGTCGTTCTGGCCAACCGGGCCCGGATACTCTCGCCTTGCGCCGCCCGACGCATCGGCTCCCGCTAACGCACGCCTTGCCTGACCACCCACAGCGCGAAATTCACCGAGCCGGGCCATCAGCGATACAAGCCGGACAACTCGTCCACGAGTTCCACAAGATCCCGGTTCTTCGCCAATGAGACACGGCAAGCTGGACGCAATCGACCATTGCGGTGCGCGCACGACATTGGGGCACGTTGCTCATGCCATCATTCATCTTTCAACACGAAAGCAGGACAGTAATTGTTGGTAACTGGTCTGCAACATTTGTGCGCATGCAGATGAATAGAATCAGTACCACCCTACGACGCCCAGCAGAAGCTGGTATCGCGTCCAGGCACGAAACCATGACTTGCGAAGACAAGTTGACGGTGGAGAGAGCCCCATGTCACCAGAGAAGCACAACTACACCCTGTGGCTTACCGGCCTGAGCGGCGCAGGCAAGTCAACCCTCTCGCGCGAAGTTGCCGAGCATCTGCGCGCGCGCAATATTCCGACATGCATCCTTGACGGAGACGAGTTGCGGGCGGGCGTGTCTCCCGATCTCGGCTTCACGCGGGAAGACCGCACCGAGAACTGCCGCCGGACCGCCGAAATCGCGAAACTGCTCAACAGCCAGGGCTTCGTGGTGATCGTCGCGCTGATCTCGCCCTACGAAGCCGACCGGCAGCGGGCACGACAGATCATCGGCGCGGACCGATTCGTCGAGATCTATCTGAAAACCGATATCGCCACTTGCTCCGCCCGCGATCCGAAGCAGCTCTATGCAAAGGCGATCACCGGCCAGACGACGCAATTCACCGGCATCTCGGACCCATACGAAGTACCGGTCGCCCCCGATCTCGTCGTCGAAACGGGAACGATGGATATTGCATCGTCTGCGGCCCTCATCCTGAATTTCGAGCCCCAGCGATTCGCGCACGCGTAGTCCAGCCCCGTCGTCTCCAGGCACCCGGACGACACCGCAGTGCGTGACGGCAACCGGGCCGCCCACAGGTCGGCCCGATTACCGGACGCGCTCCGTACCGTGTGCGCCCCACCCCGTCGCAGGAATCCCTCGTCCGGATCCCGATCGCAACATTCAACGTGCCGCTCGCGCGGCCGCTACGGCGCGAACGCAGCGCGTAGCGCCCTTACCCCACCCGTTGCAGCGTCGCATCGAACGCGCGCTTCGCCTTGTCGACGATCTCGTCGACCTCCGCCTCGCGGATCACGAGCGGCGGCGACAGCAGCATCCGGTCCCCCGTCGCGCGCATGATCAGGTTGCCGTTGAAGCAGAAGTCGCGGCAGATCGTGCCGATATCGACACCCGCGCCGAACCGCTCGCGCCGGCCCCGGTCGCTCGCAAGCTGAACGCCCGCGACCAGCCCCGCTCCCGCAATCTCGCCGACGATCGGATGATCGCCCAACGCGTCTCGCAACCGGCGCTGGAAATACGGCCCGATGCCGGTCTTCACGCGTTCGACGATCCCGTCGTCGCGCAAAAGCTTCAGGTTCGCGACCGCGACGGCCGCCGCCACCGGGTGCCCCGAGTACGTGAGGCCGTGGTTGAATTCGCCGTTGTCGATGATCGGCCGCGCCACGCGCTCGTGGATGCCGACCGCGCCCATCGGCACGTAGCCCGACGTCAGGCCCTTCGCCATCGTGATCAGGTCCGGCTCGAAGCCGAAGTGCTGATGCGCGAACCACTCGCCGGTGCGCCCGAAGCCGCCGATCACCTCGTCGGCGACCAGCAGGATGTCGTACTTGCGGCAGATCCGCTGAATTTCCGGCCAGTACGTCGACGGCGGGAAGATCACGCCGCCCGCGCCCTGGAACGGCTCGCCGATGAACGCCGCGACGTTTTCCGCGCCAAGCTCGAGGATCTTCGCCTCGAGCTGCTGCGCGCGGGCGAGGCCGAACGCTTCCGGCGTGTCGCCCGGCTGCGCTTCGCCGAAGAAGTACGGCTGGTCGATATGCACGATGTGCTCGACCTTCGACGGCATCTGCTCGTGCATGTAGCCCATCCCGCCGAGCGTGCCGCCGGCGATCGTCGAGCCGTGGTAGCCGTTCTTGCGCGAGATCACGAACTTCTTCTGCGGCTGGCCCTGCACGCGCCAGTACTGGTGCACGAGGCGCAGCACGGTGTCGTTGCCTTCCGAGCCGCTGTTGCAGTAGAAGAAGTGGTTGAAGCCGGCGGGCGTGACTTCCGCGAGCAGCGCGGACAGCTCGATCACCGGCGGGTGGGTGGTCTTGAAGAAGGTGTTGTAGAACGGCAGTTCCTGGATCTGGCGATACGCGGCGTCGGCGAGCTCCTTGCGGCCGTAGCCGACGTTCACGCACCACAGGCCGGCCATCCCGTCGATGATCTTGTTGCCTTCCGAGTCCCACAGATAGACGCCGTCGGCCTTCACGATCACGCGGCTGCCGGCGCGATTCAGCGCGCCCATGTCCGAGAACGGGTGAATGTGGTGCGCGGCGTCGAGCGCGCGGTATTCGGCGGTCGAGCGTGCCTGCGTCGCGCGCGGCGCGGCGGCCGGTGCGGTCGGGGCGGCCGGCTGGACCCAGGCCGATTCGTTGCGGTAAGTCATGTTTCCTCCGTGATTCCGTAGTCGGTCGGGTGCACGCTCAGACGTGCAGCAGCAGATGGCGGCGTTCCCACGAGCTGATCACGCGGAAGAACGCTTCGTATTCGGT